>CAJTOB010000035.1 GCA_910578035.1 uncultured Muribaculaceae bacterium | reverse complement strand
CGCGCCTTCACGACGGGGGCGATCGCCTTCGCGGCGCGGGCCGCGTTCGCCGCGGGGAGCGCGCTGGGGTTCAACGTATCCTTCGGGCTTGGGCAGGAGGGCACGCATTGAGAGGCGATATTTGCCGGTCTTCTTGTCGATTTCGATGAGCTTCACCTGAACCTTGTCGCCTTCCTTGAGGCCTGAGGCGGCCATGTCGTCGAGGCGTTCCCATGCGATTTCGCTGATGTGGAGCAGGCCGTCGCGGTGGGGCATGAATTCAACGAATGCGCCGAAGTCCATGATGGAGCGCACGGTGCCGTCGTAAACCTTGCCTTCTTCGGGGAGTTCGACGATGGCGTTGATCATGGCGAGAGCCTTGTCGATAGCTGCGCGGTTGGGAGCAGCCACTTCGATATAGCCGCCTTCTTCGATTTCGTCGATGGAGACGGTGGCACCGCTCTCTTCCTGGATTCCCTGAATGATTTTTCCGCCCGGGCCAATGACAGCGCCGATGAGCTCTTTGGGAATGAGCATGGTGACGATGCGGGGCACGTTGGGCTTGTAGTCTTCGCGGGGAGCGGGGATAGCCTCGTTGATGAGGTTGAGGATGTGGAGACGACCGTCGCGGGCCTGGAGGAGTGCTTTTTCGAGGATTTCGTAGCTGAGGCCGTCGCACTTGATGTCCATCTGGGTTGCGGTGATGCCGTCGGCAGTACCGGTTACCTTGAAGTCCATGTCGCCGAGGTGGTCTTCATCGCCGAGAATGTCGCTGAGGACGGCGTATTTGCCGGAAGCGGTGTCGGTGATGAGGCCCATGGCGATACCGCTGACGGGCTTGCGCATCTTCACGCCGGCGTCGAGGAGCGCCAGGGTTCCGGCGCAGACGGTGGCCATAGAAGATGAGCCGTTACTTTCGAGGATATCGCTCACTACGCGGCATACGTAGGGGAAGTCTTTGGGGAACATGCGCTTGAGGGCGCGGTGTGCGAGGTTGCCGTGGCCTACTTCGCGACGGCCTACGCCGCGCTGGGGTTTGGCTTCGCCTGTAGAGAAGGGAGGGAAGTTATAGTGGAGGAGGAAGCGCTCGCGGCCCTGGTTGAGAACGTCGTCGAGGATTTTCTCGTCGAGTTTTGTGCCGAGGGTTACAGTAGCGAGGGCCTGTGTCTCGCCGCGGGTGAACACAGCGGAGCCGTGAGGTCCGGGCAGATAGTCGGTCTCGATCCAGATGGGGCGGATTTCGGTGGTCTTGCGGCCGTCGAGGCGCACGCCTTCGTCGAGAATGCAGCGGCGAACGGCTTCTTTCTCAACGTCGTGATAGTAGCGCTTTACGAGGGGGGCCTTTTCATCGCGCTCTTCTTCGGGGAGCGATTCGATGTATTCGTCGCAGATGGC
Organism: uncultured Muribaculaceae bacterium; assembly: GCA_910578035.1. GTDB lineage: Bacteria > Bacteroidota > Bacteroidia > Bacteroidales > Muribaculaceae > CAG-873. Next base: position 31,987 of record CAJTOB010000035.1, on the reverse strand, counting down.
GTCGAAGCTGTCCTGGCGCCAGTGCTTGTCGGCGCAGCCGGCTTTAGCGATGGCGTATGCGCGGTCGTAGCATTTTTCGCGAACGTCGGCGCGGAGGGCTTCGTCGTTCACTTCATGGCAGTATTCGCGCTTAGCCTTGCCTACGGCCTCGGCGAGTTCCATCTGGACCTTGCACTGGGCCTTGATGGCATCGTGGGCGGCACGGAGGGCGGCGAGGAGTTCGGCTTCGCTCACTTCGTCCATTTCGCCTTCGACCATCATGATATTGTCGTAGGTAGCGCCGACCATGAGTTCCATGTCGGCTTTCTGGAGTTCTTCGAAAGTGGGGTCGATAACGAATTTACCGTCAACACGGGCCACACGCACTTCGGAGATAGGGCCGTTGAAGGGGATATCGCTGACAGCGATTGCAGCAGACGCTGCGAGGCCTGCGAGGCAGTCGGGGGCATCGACGCCGTCGGCCGAGAAGAGGGTAATATTTACGAAGGTGTCGGCGTGGTAATTGTCCGGGAAGAGGGGACGGAGCACGCGGTCGACCAGACGGGCGGTGAGGATTTCGTAATCACTCGCACGGCCTTCGCGCTTGAGGAAGCCGCCGGGGAAACGACCGGCAGCGGAGAATTTCTCTTTGTATTCAACCTGCAGTGGCATGAAATCGACTCCTTCGCCGGCTTCTTTAGCAGAAACGACAGTGGCGAGGAGCATGGTGTTGCCCATGCGCACTTCTACCGCTCCATCGGCCTGCTTTGCCAACTTGCCGGTCTCGATGGTAATCGTGCGGCCGTCGGGCAGTTCGATGGTTTTTTTGATGGGATTCATAAAATTATAAAATGTATGTTACGTCGTAAAATCGCGCAAAGATACGAAAAGGCGCGGCCTTTTCCAAATTTATTTCCTTTAAGGCAATGATTTAGTGAAATTTCAGCATCTGCGGGTGTACTTAACATTTTTTCACCGTTGAGCCCAAAACAGCGTCAGAGCATACTCTGAGGGGGGTTTGCCTCCCGCATGCGCAGCGCCCGAAGTAAAAGATATAGCATTTAATTTCCTTGTTTGAAGAAAAATTGCTTACTTTGCACCGCAAAACGTGAAATTACTAAAAATTTAAAACTATACTATCATGTCAGAAATTGCAGATCGCGTAAAAAACATCGTAGTTGACAAGCTCGGCGTTGAACCCGAAAAAGTAACCGAAAGCGCAGGCTTCATCACCGACCTCGGCGCAGATTCTCTCGACACCGTAGAACTCATCATGGACTTCGAGAAAGAATTCGGCATCACCATTCCCGACGAAGAAGCAGAAAAGATCAAAACCGTCGGCGACGCAGTTGCTTTCGTAGAAGCCAACGCGAAGTAAGAACACGACACAACGCACAATACAGCCGCCGCGAATTTCCATCGAGAAACAGCACGGCGGTTTTTACTATTTACACCTAACCTCTCTCATCACAATCTGAACCAAACCCCACACGTAAATAATGGAACTTAAAAGAGTCGTAGTTACCGGCCTTGGAGCTATCACCCCGCTCGGCAACGATGTTGCCACCACCTGGGAGAACGCCAAAGCAGGCGTGAGCGGTGCCGGCCCCATCACCCATTTCGATGCCAGCCTGTTTAAAACCCAGTTCGCCTGCGAAGTAAAAGGTTTCAAAGCCGAGGATCATTTCGACCGCCGCAAGGCACGTCAGCTCGACCTCTACGCACAGTATGCGCTTGTGGCAGCCCGCCAGGCCGTGGCCGACGCCGGCATCGACGCCGAAGAGGGCAACAATATCAATAAAAACCGCGTAGGCGTGATTGTAGCAGCCGGTATCGGCGGCCTGCACACCTTCGAGGAAGAAGCCGGATATTACGCCATGAACGCCGACAAGGGCCCCAAATACAACCCCTTCTTCATTCCCAAGATGATTGCCGACATCGCAAGCGGCCACATCTCGATGGAATATGGCTACCATGGCCCCAACTATGGTGTCGTATCGGCCTGCGCCTCGAGCAACAATGCCATTATCGACGCATTCAACCTCATCCGCCTGGGCAAAGCCGACGTAATGATTACCGGCGGCGCTGAAGCAGCCATCTTCCCGGCCGGCGTGGGCGGCTTCAACTCCATGCACGCCCTCTCCACCCGCAACGACAGCCCCCAGACAGCATCGCGCCCCTTCAGCAAGAGCCGCGACGGCTTCGTGATGGGCGAAGGCTCTGCCGTGCTCGTGCTCGAAGAACTCGAACACGCACTCGCCCGCGGTGCTAAAATATACTGCGAGGTAGCCGGCGGCGGCATGTCGGCCGACGCTTACCACCTCACCGCCACTCACCCCGAAGGCCTCGGCGCCAAACTCGCCATGAGCAACGCCCTCGAGGACGCCGGCATGAAGCCCGAAGACATCGACTATATCAACGTGCACGGCACTTCGACACCCGTCGGTGATATCTCTGAGGTAAAAGCTATCGTAGAACTTTTCGGCGACGCAGCCCACAAGCTCAATATCTCTTCTACCAAATCGATGACAGGCCACCTGCTCGGCGCCACAGGCGCACTCGAAGCAGTGTTCAGCATCAAGGCCGTAGAAGAAGACATCGTGCCCCCGACAATCAACCACGACCCCGAAGACCAGGACGAGGAAATCGACTACACCCTCAACTTCACCTTCGACCGCGCACAGAAGCGCACGGTTCGCGCCGCTCTGTCGAACTCCTTCGGTTTCGGCGGCCACAACGCCACCGTCATCGTGAAGAAATTCGAGAAATAAGCGATTTTCTTTAAGAAATAAGTAATAAGGAATAAGTAATAAGGACCTGGCTTCCCGCCACCGAGCCTTATTGCTTATTCCTTTTTTCCTTATTACCCATCACTTATTACATCTTACTTATTACTTATCCCTTATTCCTTGTATAACCTGTCGCTTATCAGCAATGTTCGAGACTATCAAGACCTTTCTTGCCGATAATATCGGCACAGACTATGCTCCAAACATCATCACGGCTATAATCCTCGTCGGAATAGCCCTGATGGCCTACATGTCGTTCAGACTCGCCAAGTTCGTGATACCGTATATCGAGCACTACATAGAGCATATCAGCCGCACAAAGTGGGATGACGATCTGCTCAACAACAAGATGCTCAACGCCATCGCGCAGCTTGTGCCGGCACTGATTGTCAACTGGCTCCTTCCGGGCTTCTTCAGCGGAGGCGAAAACGGAATCCACTGGCTCGGCGTAATCACAGCGCTCTACATACTCGGCACATATATCTACATCATCATGATTTTGGCCGACAATCTGTATGAAGCCGTCAAAAAAAGACCCCGCTACAAGATATGGGCCGTGCGGGGTCTCTTCCAGACAATCAAGGTGATTGCCATCTGCATAGGGGTGCTGATATGCTGCAGCATACTCTTCGGGCGAGGCCCCATAGCCATTCTGACAGCCTTGGGAGCAACCGCCGGTGTGATGATGTTGGTTTTCAAGGACACTATCCTCGGATTTGTGGCTTCAGTGCAGCTCACGGTCAATAAAATGCTCCATATCGGCGACTGGATTGTGGCCGAAAGGCACGGCGCCAACGGCGAAGTTATGGAGATAACCCTAACTACCGTAAAAGTAAGAAACTGGGATAATTCCATAAGCACCATACCGCCCTACTCGCTTGTGACAGACTCGTTCCGCAATTATCAGGCCATGCGCGAATCGGGCGGACGACGCGTGGAGCGCCCCATATATATCGACGTCAACTCGGTGCGTTTCTGCACGCCCGAGGAGCTCAGCGCGCTCTCCGAACGCGGCTGGCTCGAAGGCATCGACATAGCCGACGCCTCGCGCACGGTAAATCTCCATCTGCTGCGCCGCTATCTCGACCATTATATAAACCATCATCCTTCTGTAAACCATTCTATGACCGCGATGGTGCGCCAGCTGGACCCCACACCCTCGGGCTTGCCTCTCGAGCTGTATTTCTTCACAAATACCGTCGAATGGGTAGCCTTCGAGAACATACAGAGCGATATTTTCGACCACATCTACGCCATCGTGGCCGAGTTCGGCCTACGCATGTTCCAAACCCCGGCAGGCAACGATATCAGGAGGATATGAAGGTAGGAGATTAGGATGTTGTGGCCTTTAATGACTTTAAGACCTTAAAAGCCTTATGGGGGTCTATCATGGCAAAGAGGATGTTTATGCAGGTGGCTGCAAAGACATGCCATATACTGATATTATGCAGCTTTTTGTCATTGTAATTCGCAATTTAAAAAATCACTACTGACACAATGAGCGTCCCGACACCAAAAAATGGCACGGAACGCTTACTCAATCTATTACTTAGCATTCAGACTTCGAGAGTCCGTTCATACAGGATTTATCTTTTAATCACCTTTCTTGCGGTCTTGCCGCCGGCACGCTCGATGTAGATGCCCGGAAGCGCGCTGTTGTAGTCGACCATACGACCGTGAAGATCGTAATAACGCACGGGGCCGTCGTAATCGTCGGTAACCACAACCTTGAGCGACGCCGACTTCGGGTGGTCGATTACAACTCTGTCCAGTATCATCGAATTGCCGACGTCGCCACCCTGGTCGCGCATATAGCGGAATGCGATTTTCACCGACTTATGTGCATAATCGCTAAGGTCTATCATATAGGATTTAAGATGCAGATAACCTTCGTCCCAGAGTTCGCGGTCGGTCATACCCGGAGCCACAGCATCAGCCCAGTCCCAAAGTTCGTTCCAGCTGGTGCCGCCGTCGGTAGTGATCATCACTTTCATGGTGTGGGTCTTCACGCGTTCGCTGAACTTCATGGTGTTGACATCGAATTTGCTGTAATCAAACGCCTTGAATATATCACCCTGATGCAGGAAGCGCAGCTGTTCGTCCTCTGTTAGTATCACCTCCGGGCTCACGAGCCATTCGTCCTGAGCGGCATCGTTACACCAGTCTCCGTCGTAAGAGAAATGAATAAACATTTCCTTGGTGCCGTCGATGGTCATGTCCTGATACATGTTGCTCGACTCCGAACACCACCACGAATTGTTGACATTATGCGACAGCTGAAGCTGTGTAGGCTTGGCATCAGATGTGTTGATTTCGGTCCAGCCGGCAGGAATCCAGTCGTCCTTTATGTCGCCCGAGCCTCCTTCGAAGCCTTCGTACAGAGTGATATCACGTTCTTCCGAAGGATCCGGCTCAATCGGTGTGTCATCTCCACCGGGGAAGATTATACGGGTCATGTAAGGTAACACTTCTCCGGTGACATTGTCGGTCCACTGTACGCCTACATTTTGAGAGTTCGGACCGAATATCGGTTTAGATACAACCACCACATTATCCTGTAATTTGTCGCATCGGCCCGGGAAATACTGCTTGATATCATCGGTCGATACAAGCTGCAGGCAGTGAAGCATGCCGGCATCGTTGGCCACTGTAAAATTATAGTCTCTGCCGTCAATCTGAGCTGTGAAGCCGCTGTACTGCGGCTCTATCAGCACCACCTCGGGATCAGTGGCGTCAATCACCAGATAAGCGGTCGTGGTATTAGTGTTTATATTTGCGATCTGGCATCCTGCCGCATGCCAGGGATCGACAAGACGGTAAAGCCCGGGCCGACCCTCCAGCTCTTCATATTTGACCTTCCAGGCATATTTTTCAGGATTGCCCTTATATCCGGGGGTGATCCAGCCGTCAACAAAGGTCACCTCGCCCTTCTCCGTCCATACGGCGGGTGTCTCGTTAGGAAGAGTAATTATCGACAAGCCTTTGGTATATGTAGACCATTTATAGCCCATGTCGTATTCCTCGAAGAAGCTGGAATACTTGCCAAAGTTGGCCTTGATGGTAATAACGCCGTCATTCATGGTCGAAGCATAACCATATTCGATGATATCGGCCTCTTTATTGCCTTCAAGCTCATAGCGCGTGCCATCGCAGCTTATATAGAAAGGATTGTACCAGTTGCCCGATTTCGGATCGCTATGGACGAAACCACTCTCCTGAGGGTCGATGCGCACAAAGTCGGGATTCGATGCGTCGATTATCAGATCCTTCGGGGTGGTATTCTTATTAAACTGCTTGAACGGAAATTTGTCTGAGGTCCATGGCGAAGACAGCTTGTACTTGCCGGGGGTCTCAGTGCTCTCGAAAATTTCCACTTCAAAAATATAATTTTCGGGATTTACCTCGTTAACAGGAAAATAAATACCGGGGGTGACCCAGCCATCGAGTAGTGTGCCGGTGCCCAGATAAGACCAGTCCTCGGCTTGCGCCAATGGCGCAAGCGACATGGCTGCCAAAAGCATCAGGTAATTCTTTTTCATAAGCGATCCTTTCTCATAATGATTAGTAAAACTATGTTGTGGCAAAGCTACGAAAAGCCCAACGCCAAAAAAATGACATATGTCAATAAATATCAACAAATGCATTGCATTCTGTATACTCCACCAATTTTACAACCGGAAGTATATCAGAAGGTCCTATATGGCCATTGACGATTCTTACTGGCGACCGCCCCGGTATCTTCATTATACGTTTCTTCATTGGGATGCCCGCACACCGCTGAAGTTTTAGAAGAAGCAGTTCCAATTGTGCATAATTCGTGGCAGCATTGACCTTTTTATTTTGTCGGTGTAAAAATCTCGCGATTTTTTCGATAAATTTGCATATGAATCTTCTTGAAATACTAAACATCGATTACCCGGTGTCCGAGGAGACCGCCGGCGCGCTCGCAAGCGTGGCGGCACATGTCGCCGTCCGCAAAAAAGAGTTTCTTGTGCGCCAGGGGGCGGTCAACCATTTCATATACTTCATAACCGAAGGTTTGATGCGGGGCACGTCTGAATTTGGCGGACGCGAGGACACTTTGTTCTTCGCTGTGCCCGGCGATCCTTTTCTATCTGTCCACACCATGGCCCATAGCGAGCCGTCGGTGCTTTCGCTTCAAGCTCTTGAAGACTCCAGCGTTCTTGCCGTCAGCCTCTCGGATTTCAACATCATGCTGGACACTTATGCCGACCTGCGCAAATGGTGGAGTTCCGTACTGCTTGAACAGATTTACGCGCTTGAGCGCCGCTACGTGTGGCTCTCGACCAGCAACGCCACAGAACGCTACCGGGTGTTCATGCGCGTGCGGCGCAATATAGCCGCGCGCATTCCCATCAAATACATAGCACAATACCTCAACATTGCGCCCGAAACCCTATCGCGCATCCGCGGGCGCCGTGACCTCTTCTCCGGCTAACCACGCTAAGCCGCAGATACGTAAATCAAGTCTCGAAATGGCATCTTGCGAATATGCAGGACCTTTCCGAGACTTTTTTCATATCATTACGCTGATATTTCGCAACAAATTATTGCATGCAGTAGCATTTAAGGGGAACTCCTTTGGAGGGTTCAAGATTATGGTTTGGGCGCATATCCCGTGCAGGTAACAACATAGCGGTTGAATAAATGCGGCGAATTATGCCTCTGCTGTTTGAGGCGCAAGTCCGCTCAATCGCCCGACAGCCAGGCATAGCAAAAGCGGCGCGCCGGGGTTCGGCGCGCCGCTTTGCTATGATGATGGAAGGGGGTTATTTCTTTTTGGCGGCAGCGGCCTTGCGACGGCTGTCGGTGAGGTAAGCAACGGGGCAGGCTACGTAGATTGTAGCGAGTGTGCCGATGATTACACCGAAGAGCATTGCGAAGGTGAAGCTGCGGATTGCGTCGCCACCAAGAATGAAGATGCAGAGCAGCACCAGGAGGGTCGAAGCCGAGGTCATGATGGTACGGCTAAGAGTGGTGTTGATCGAGTTGTTGATGGTGGTGAAGAAGTCCTGCTTGGGATAGAGACCGATGTTTTCACGCACGCGGTCGAAGACAACCACGGTATCGTTGATCTGATAACCGATAACGGTCAGAATGGCCGCTATAAAGGTCTGGTCTACTTCCATCGCGAAGGGCAGAATGCCATAGAAGAGCGAGTAGAAGCCGATGATTGCGAATGCTGTGAAGGCAACGGCTGCAAGGGCGCCGAGCGAGAAGGCTACGTTGCGGAAACGGAGAAGAATGTAGAGGAACATAGCAAGCAGAGAGATTGTCACTGCGAGGTATGCCTTGGTCTTCATGTCGTTTGCAATGGAGGGGCCTACGAGCTGCGAGCTTACGATGCCCTGGCTTGCGTCGGTGGTGGAGAACTCGGCTGCGCTCATGCCTTCGCGGAGGTAGGGCTTGAGAGCTTCGAAGAGTTTGTCGGTGATTTCGGTTTCAACGCCGGCTTCTTCGGAGTTGATTTTGTAGTTGGTGCTTACGCGAACCTGGTTCGAGCTTTCAATGGTGATTACCGATGTGGAAGCGTCGGAGAACTGGGCTGCGAGAACCTGCTGGAGCTCCTGGGTGTCTACGGGGCGCTCGAACTTGACGATGTAGTTGCGGCCGCCGGAGAAGTCGATACCACGGTTGAGACCGCGAACGAAGAGCGATGCAGCTACGATAAGGACGATTACGCCGACAACAGAGAAGGCAACCTTACGCTGGCCGAGGAAGTTGATGTGAGCGTTGACAAACATCTTCTTCGAAAGGCCGGTGCTGAATGTGAGCGAGTTGAAGGCCTTGGTCTTAGAGAACCAGAGGAAGAACAGACGGCTCAGATATACAGCGGTGAAGAAGGAGCAGATAAGACCGATGATGAGGGTGGTGGCGAAGCCTTTGATGGGGCCTGTACCGACTACGAGAAGGATAACACCGGTGATAATCGAAGTAAGGTTCGAGTCGAATATAGCGGAGAAAGCGTTGCTGTAACCGTCGGCGAGGGCGTTGCGCACGTTCTTGCCGGCGCGGAGCTCTTCTTTAGTACGCTCGAAGATGAGCACGTTGGCGTCGACAGCCATACCGAGCGAGAGCACGATACCGGCGATACCGCTCATGGTGAGCACTGCCTGGAACGAGGCGAGGATACCGATTGTGAAGAAGAGGTTGCAGATGAGGCAGACGTTGGCGATGAGGCCGGGCATCACGCCATAGAATGCAATCATGAAAATCATGAGGAGCACCAGAGCCACAACGAAGGAAATGAAGCCTGCGTTGATAGCCTGCTGACCGAGCGACGGACCTACGACCATGTCGGAAATGATGTGCACTTTGGCGTCCATACGGCCGCTCTTAAGCACGTTTGCGAGGTCGCGGGCTTCGTCGAGGTCGAAGTCGCCGGTGATTGACGAGGAGCCGCCTTCGATTTTGTCGTTGACGTTGGGAGCGGAGTAAACCATGTCATCGAGAACGATTGCCACCTGCTTGCCGATGTTCTGGCCGGTGATGATGGCCCACTGGCGTGCGCCGGTGGAGTTCATGCGCATGGAAACTTCGTTGCCGCGGAGGGGATCATAGTTTGTGGTGGCATCGCTCACGGCCTGACCGTCGAGACGGGCTTTGCCGCCGTTTGTGCGGAGGGCGTAGAGGGGTGTGCCGAAGTTGTGTTCCTTGCCGTTTTCGTCAACACGGACAGTAGGCTTCACACCCCAGCGGAGTTTGAGGTCGTTGGGAAGAAGAGCCTTTGCCTTGGGGGTTGCGAGCACGGCGCTGATAGCGTCCATGGTCTTTGCGTCGGGAGCATAGCCTACGGTTGCGCCGTAGCCTGCGCCCTGCTGGAGCATGGCGATATAAGGAGCGACGTTTACGGTTGTATCGTTCGACAGAGCGTTGGCGAGCGAGCCGAGAGCGTTGGCGATTTCTTCGGCGCGGTATGTCTCGTAGAATTCGAGATTAGCCGAGCGCTGGAGCAGGTCGCGGACACGTTCGTGGTCTTTCACGCCGGGGAGCTCGAGGAGAATCTGGCCGTCCTTACCTTTGAGCACCTGAATGTTGGGCGAAACTACGCCGAACTGGTCGATACGGTTGCGGAGTACGTTTGTTGCGGAGTTGTCTACACGGTCTTTCACCTGAGCTTTGAGGGCTGCAGTGGCAGCGTCATCGCTCATACCGGGCTTAACGACGTCCTGGAAGAGAACCGAGAAGTCGGCCATAGGCTTGGCCTGACGGTAGCTCTTAACGAAGGAACTTACGAAGTCGTCGGTCTGATGGCTTGCCACGAGCTTGTTTGCGTCGGCAAGCGCAGCTTCGAAGACAGAGTCGGTGTCGCCGCTCTTCATGCCGCGCATCATGTCGGGCATGTCGACCTGAAGGATAACGTTCATACCGCCCTTGAGGTCAAGACCGAGGCCAACGCCCCATTTACGAACCTGATTGAGAGTGTAAGCGCCCATATAGACTTTCTGGTCGCCGAGCGAATCCATGTAGTGCTTGTAGGCCCTGTTGTAGGCTGCGTCGTCGTTGTCGCCCGATTCTGCTATGGCATAGGTTGCAGCCTGGTTTTCGTACTTGTTCGAAATGAACGTGAACGAAAGATAGAACAGACACACCAATACCAAGAAAACGGCTATGACACCGGCTACGATGCTGCCCAGATTTCCTTTGCTTTGCATGTGAAATTTATGGTTTTATTAATAATTGAATTTACAAGGTGTCGATTTCGGCTCGCAAATATAGTGATAATTCTGCATACAAAAGGCATTTTTACAGCTTTTTGTAGGCTCCGGCACTATGATTGAGTCGTTTTTGCATCGTCCTGGGCATTTCTGACGCGCTTCGGATTTGCCGGGAACCAGCCTTTGCTCACTCTTTCGCGCTGCTCGAAGATTTCTTTAATAGTCCAGAATGAGGAGAATGCGGTTACGCCGGCCAGTGTGGAGAGCACGCTGTCGGAGGCAAGCACAGACAGCACGCACATGGCTATGCCGAGCACAAGAAACCACCACCAGCAGCGGACGCCGAAGTAATATTCGCATTTTACGACTACGGGGTGAAAAATGCCTATGATAAGGAAAGTAGCCAGGCCGACAACAAGGCCTTCGATATGCCATTCGCTAAGGAATTGGGTCATTTTTTAGGAGGTTAGGGGGTTAGGGGGTTATGGGGTTAGGAGGTTAGGAAGATATGGGGTTAAGGGGATTAGGAGGATAGGGGGGGGGTGATAGGGACACGAACCTCTAAGCTTTAATCTCTAAGCGCTGATAACAATCGGAATCAGCGGTTTTACAAAATTAGACAAAGGGGGCGTGATGACAAAACGAGGGCGCGAAGACTTAAAATTTGTTAACACAAGTTAACTTTGTATATGCGACTTGGAAACATTTGTTAACGGCACGTCATTTTCACGGTTCAATTTGTTAATAATGAAAGGCAAAGGTTGTACCTTTGCAGACTACTACTGTAAGACACACATTTGATGCCCAATATTCTCACACATATAATCGAGCAGCAGACAGGGCGTTACGGCCGCGAACGAGTGGCATTCACCACCATCGACACTGCGGCTCGCACATTGCGCCCCTGCTCGTGGGGCGAGTTTGCCGACCGTGTTGAGCACGCGTCGTGCGCCCTCGAGATGCTCGGAATCAAGCCTCAGCAAAATATAGCCATTCTTGCGCCCAACTGCAGCGAGATACTGGTCACCGACTTCGCCTGCTACCGCAACCGCGCAGTGCCAGTGTCGATTTATGCGACCAGCAGCGCCGACCAGGTGAAATATATAGTCAACGATGCCAGCGCACAGGCCATCTTCGCCGGCACACAGGCGCATTACGACATTGCGCGCAAAATTGCGGCTGAATGCCCGTCGATGAAGCATATAGTGGCTTTTGACAGCGACATCGTATTTGAAGACGGAGACAGCACATCGTTGCATTTCAACGACTTCCTCGCGCTGGGTGCAGCCGCCTCGGCAGAATGCCGTGCCGAAGTCGCCCTCCGTGCCGCCGACGCCAACCCCGACGACATAGCCACTCTCATATACACATCGGGCACTACAGGCGAGCCCAAAGGAGCTATCCTGCCACACAGCTGTTTCGATGCCGCCATCGATATGCACCGCGCACGCCTCGACACTCTGTCGGACGAAGACACATCCGTCTGCTTCCTTCCTCTGAGCCATATATTTGAAAAGGCCTGGACATATTTCTGCCTCACCATGGGCATACGTGTCGACATCAACCCCAATCCCAAGGAAATACAGACAGCCGTAAAGGTAGCCAAGCCGACATGCATGTGCAGCGTTCCGCGCTTCTGGGAGAAGGTCTATTCCGCCGTGCAGGAGAAAATCAGCTCCACCCGCGGCATCACCAAAATAATGTTCGAACGCGCGCTTGCCGCAGGCGCCAAGCGCAACCTCGAATATGTGCGCACCGGGCGCAAGGCTCCGTGGCTGGTAGAACAGCGCTATCAGTTCTACAACAAGCTCGTATTCTCGAAAATGCGCGCAGCAATAGGCCTTGAAAACGGTCGCTTCTTCCCCACGGCAGGCGCACCCTTGTCGAGCGCCATCGTGGAGTTCATGCACGCCTGCGGCATCAATATCATCATCGGCTACGGCCTGTCGGAAACCACCGCGACGGTATCGTGCTATCCGACTGTAGGATATGAATTCGGCACCGTCGGCACTACCCTCTCCAACGTGCACGTAAAAATAGGCGAGAACAACGAAATACTCGTGAAAGGCCCTACAGTGATGCGCGGGTACTTCGGCCGCCCCGACACAGACAATTCTGTATTCACCCCCGACGGCTGGTTCCGCACGGGCGACGCCGGCCGATTCGACGAAAACGGCTCGCTCATACTCACCGAACGCCTCAAAGACCTCTTCAAGACCTCCAATGGCAAGTACATAGCCCCTCAGGCCATAGAAAGCCGCCTGGGCGAAGACCGATATATAGAGCAAGTGGCCGTTATCGGCGACCAGCGCAAGTATGTCACGGCCTTTATAGTGCCTGCTTTCGAAGCTCTCAAGGAATACGCCGGCCAAAAGGGCATAAGTTATAACTCTATCGACGACCTTGTGAACAACAGCGAGATACGTCGCTTTATCGCCGAGAGAATCGAGAAACTTCAGAAAGGCCTCGCCGGATTCGAAAAAATAAAGAAATTCACTCTCCTACCCCGCGAATTTACCATCGAAGCCGGAGAGCTCACCAATACACTCAAAATACGCCGCCCGGTCATCAACTCGGCCTATGCCGACGAAATCGAGGCGATGTACTGCTAATCGAAGTGTACGAAGTAAAAAGTCTTCATAAACGGAATGAAACAGAATTCTATCATAGCACAGGGAGCGCAGCCGGAACGAGCCATTCTGGTCGGCCTCATCACGCCGACTCAGGACGAGGCCAAATCGACAGAATACCTCGACGAGCTCGCGTTTCTGGCCGATACAGCCGGCGCCGAAGCCGTCAGACGCTTCACCCAACGCCTCGACTACCCCAACCCGCGCACATTTGTCGGCAAAGGCAAGCTTGAGGAAATCAAACAGTATATAGAAGACGACGGCGACATAGCGATGGCTATCTTCGACGACGACCTATCTACAAAGCAGGTACTCAACATAGAGCGCGAACTGGGCGTAAAGATTCTCGACCGCACAAACCTGATTCTCGATATCTTTGCCAAGCGGGCACAGACAGCAAGCGCAAAAACGCAGGTAGAGCTGGCTCAATATCAGTATCTTCTGCCACGACTTACCCGCATGTGGACCCACCTCGAGCGCCAGCGCGGCGGTATCGGCATGCGCGGCCCGGGCGAAACACAGATCGAGACAGACCGCCGTATAATCCTCACCAAAATATCGCTGCTCAAAGAAGAGCTCAAGGCCATAGACCGCCAGAAAGCCGTGCAGCGCAAGAACCGCGGCAAACTCACGCGCGTGGCGCTTGTAGGCTATACCAACGTAGGCAAGTCTACAATCATGAATCTGCTGAGCAAGAGCGATGTATTTGCCGAAAACAAACTTTTCGCCACTCTCGACACCACCGTGCGCAAAGTGGTGATAGACAATCTGCCGTTCCTACTCACTGACACCGTAGGATTTATCCGCAAGCTGCCCACACATCTTGTAGACTCGTTCAAATCGACCCTCGACGAGGTGCGCGAGGCCGATATTCTGGTACATGTGGTCGATATATCGCACCCCAACTTTGAGGAACAGATAGAGGTTGTCGACAAAACTCTGCGCGAGGTCTGCAACGGCGCCGACAAGCCCATGCTGCTCGTATTCAACAAAATCGACGCTTTCAGCTGCACCCCCAAAGCCGACGACGACCTCACACCGCGCCAGCGTTGCAACCGCACCCTCGAAGAGCTCAAAGCCTCGTGGATGGCAAAGATGAACGACAACTGCGTCTTCATTTCGGCAAAAAAAGGCGTTAACATCGACGAGCTAAAAGCACGCCTCTATACCATGGCGCGCGAAATCCACCTCGCCCGCTTCCCCTACAACGACCTCCTCTACGATACCTACGAGTAACACCAAGAGGTTCAACTGCCAAGAAGTCTGGAAAACAACTTTTGAAACGGCTTAAATGAAAGCATCCGAGATACAAGAACTATTCAATAGCTTTGAATCTATAGCCATCGAATATGAGGGCATTGAGTGCTGGAGTGCAAGAGAACTATACCCTCTCTTAGGTTATGCTAAGTGGGAAAGATTTAAAGACGTGCTTGCTCGAGCTAAAGAATCCTGTACCAATGCCGGTGAAAAAATCTCCGACCATTTTGCCGACGTCGGGAAAATGGTCACCCTCGGCTCCGGAGCTGAGCGTCAAATAGATGACGTGATGTTAACTCGCTATGCTTGCTATCTTGTAGCGCAGAATGGCGACCCTCGAAAGCCGGAAATTGCTTTTGCTCAGAACTATTTCGCAGTTCAGACACGCCGCGCCGAGCTCGTCCATCAACGACTTCTTGATTACGAACGTGTACAGGCTCGCGCCAAACTCGCAGAAACCGAACATACACTCTCAGGTGTTCTATACGAACGTGGTGTTGATTCTCGCGGTTTTGCCATAATACGCGCAAAAGGCGACCGCGCTTTGTTCGGACTTGACACCGCATTGATGAAACGTCGTGTTGGTGCACCAGACAAAAGGCCTCTTGCCGATTTTCTTTCTACAATTGCAATCAAGGCAAAAGATCTGGCGGCAGAAATGACTTCTGTCAATGTTCAACAGAAAGATCTTCACGGTCAAATAGGCATCGAGCGCGAGCATATAGACAACAACAGCGCCGTCCGCAATATGCTACTCGACAGAGGCATACGACCGGAAGCGCTGCCACCGGCCGAAGATGTAAAGAAAGTGGAACGTCGACTCAAAGCCGACGAAAAGAAAATCCTCCCCAAGAAAAAGAAGTAATTAAAGCCTGCATAACGCCAGCGACCAAGCTATTTTTGAGGGTTTATAAAGTTTAAAGATAAAAGAGTTAAGATAAATGCACCGACGCCGGTTTGCGCACGGACATTTATCTTAACTCTTTTATTTTTGGCTGCTTTATTGACCGCTATAGGTCTGTTGCGAAGGGCGCAACGGGGAGACCTGTCGGGCCATAGAGGTTGCCGCCGGGATAGTTTGCCCAATTATAGCGCACTACAGACGGCTTTTCAATAAGGGGCGAACTTACTATTATGGTATCGTCGCCCTGCATGCGGGCATTGGCATAGACAAACTTGCCATTACCGTCGCCAAGAGTGAAGCCGAGCACAGCCAGCGACGAGGGCTTGACGGCACCATCGAATTTCAGCACCATTTTATTGCCGTCGGCCTTGGCCGATTTGAGTGCAGGAGCCTTGTAGATCACATCTTTCTTGCCATAGTCGCGATTGAGCGCTATGAGGGCCAGGCGACGGGCCACTTCCTGCTTGTTCGAGGGATGAATATCGGTCGGGTGTCCGAGGTCTATGGCTACGGCCATGCCTGTATTGGGCAGTTCAAGAGCCTTGGCCTGGCTGTTGCGCAGATGGGCATATCCGGCATCGGGCTGCACGTGCTGCTGAGGCAAATAACCGGCGAGCTGCACGAAGTAGAAGGGCATTTCGGGATTATCGAATGTAGCGCGCCAGCTGTTGATGAGGGTTTTAAAGAGAGGTTCATACTGCTCGGCACGGCCCACGTTGCTGCAGCCCTGATACCAAAGAACGCCCTTCAGCGGGAGCACCCGGAGCGGATTTATCATGGCGTTGTAGAGCACCGTAGGATAGTTCGGACCCTGAGGCGACGAGGGCCGGCGAGGCATGTCGGCAAGCGCCATGTCGGCGCAGTAGCTCCATTCGCCGTTGAGAGGATAGGTTTTGCCATCTACAGCAGCCGCCATCTTCGAGCCGTCTTTCACACCGCCCTCGCCCATGAAATCGACGATTTTCACTGTTATAACGTTCTTTCCGGCCTTAACGAGATTTCCGGGCACCTCATATACGCGCGACTGCCCGGGGTTTTCATAGCCGCCTACGCGCACACCGTTGAAATAAGTATCGTCGAGGTCGTCGACAACTCCGACTTCAAGCGTAAGAGGCTTGCCGGCTGCCTCGGCGGGAAGCTCGAGCTCGCGCTGAATCCAGACCAGGCCATCGAAACCGGGCAGAACCGAGTTTTCCCATATACCGGGCAGAGGCATCTTGCCCCATTCGGCGCCCGTCTGCATCACACCGCGGTCAAACTTGCGTCCGGCCTTATTGAGCGACTCCGACCATTGGGCGAGTTGCTGATTATATATCTTATTTATACGCTCGGCATCGAATCCGTTGCTTTTCAACATGGCAAGCTGCGATTCGAATCCCGGCACACTCTCGAGTGGAGTATAGGGAGTCCAGGCCTCGGCCACAGTTCCGCCCCAGCTTGAGTCGATGATGCCAACGGGCACACCAAGTTCATCGTGCATTCGCAAAGCAAAGAGATAGCCAATGGCCGACACGCCCATCGTTGCAGGATTGGCCTCAACCCAGCCACCGAACTCAACATTGGCATCATCGGCAGGGGCATAGCTTGTGCTGTGGCTAAGCTTGAGCAAGCGTATGTCGGGGTGCTGCGATGTGGCGACAATCTCGTCGCTGTTCATAAGACGCGAACCCCAGTTGTCGCGGTTAACCTTGAACTCCATATTCGACTGGCCGGAGCATAGCCATACCTCGCCCGAAAGCAGATTGCAGAGCACGGTCGGTTCGCCGTCGCCGTCCGACAGAATCATTGTGAAAGGACCGCCGGCTGCGGGTGTGGGCACATCTATGCTGAAAACGCCGTCGGCACCGGCTTTGGCCGTCAGTTCTTTTTCGAACCAGTCGGTTTTTACAGTCACTTTCGAGCCGGGCTTGGCCTTGCCGGGGAGTTTCATGGTCGAGTTCTGCTGCATCACCATATTGTCGGTGATGAATTGCGGCAAAGTCACCACAGCCGAAGCCGAGGCTGCCGCAAACAGGCTCAGACCAAGCAGACAGATTTTTTTCATAGGATTTCGATTGGTCTTGTAAATAAATTCGGGAATAATTGGGGGCTTTACAGGCCCTTATAAGCTATTTAAGGAGCTTGAAAGTCATGCGGTGAAGCGGGCTGGGGCCGTGCTCGGCAATAGCGGCGCGGTGTGCGGCCGTAGGGTATGCCTTGTTCACATTCCAGGCATACTGCGGGTATCGGGCGTGGGCTTCGAGCATATACAGGTCGCGCGAAGTCTTGGCAAGCACCGAGGCTGCCGCGATGTTGGCGAAGCGGCCGTCGCCCTTCACGAAGCATGTATGCGGTATGTCTTCAAAAGGCTTGAAGCGGTTGCCGTCGACAGCGATTTCACCCGGGCGCACCGACAGCTGAGCCAAAGCACGGTGCATGGCTTCGATAGAGGCATTGAGAATGTTCATACTGTCGATTTCGGCCGCGTCCACGCTTGCCACGGCCCATGCCACGGCTTCGGCCATAATGACCTCGCGCAGTTCCATACGACGCCGTTCGCTCATCTGCTTTGAGTCGTTGAGCCACGGGTGCGAGAAATCGTCGGGCAGAATTACGGCGGCGGCGAACACGGGGCCTGCGAGACAGCCGCGGCCGGCCTCGTCGCAGCCGGCTTCGAGCACTCCGGGCATCGAGCAGGCCGGCAGAGGGGCATGCTTAGGCAAGGAAGTCATGGTTTATCACATTTTCAACAAGATACAGGCCTTCGATATCGGAGCGATTGATTTCGATATCGTCGTAGTCGGGATTTTCGCTGTGCAGAATCACTTTCGAAGGGTCATCGTGGCGGCGCACATATTTCACAACTCTGAAATCGGCAAGCACCACTACATATATCTGCCCCCACGAGATAGTTGCCTCACGGCGCACGGGCCGGATTGAGATATAGCAACCCGGATTGAGGCGCGGCTGCATCGAGTTGCCGCTTACGCGCACGATAGGCAGCTCGGGGTCAAGCCCCGGCAGATTGACACGACCTATTATGCGCTCGTCTGTAAACATGCGGCTCAGCGGCGTTGTTCCGGCAGTGACGTCGATATTATAGACGGGCGCACCTTCGGGGCGCCTCGGTGTCTCGGCTGCTCCACCGCGCGGAAACGGCACATCGGCACCTCGCGAAAGCCAGTCTTTAGACACTCCGAAGTTAACAACTATACGATTGAGAAATACATCGTTAGGAGCTGCCTTTCCTTTTAACACACGCGACACAGCCGCCGGGTCGACACCCATTCGGGCGGCGAACTGCGCCTGCGTCATTCGCATCAATTTAACAAGATATTTTATGCGGTCGACTACATCGGCCGCAGGCCCGGGAAGATCGAGCCGTCCGGGTGCATTGTCCATAATCAGTCTCTTTTGCGCAAATTTACAATTTAAATTGCAATTACGCAAACCGGATTAGCCGTAATTTCAAAAAATTACGGCTAATCATCGAGCAATGCGACTACATTTATCGGGGGCAGTACAAGATTTGAGAACGGAGTGCCTTCAGTCTTGCAGAACAAGACTCCACGAGAAGTTCCAATAACCTGGGCTGCAAGAGCTTCCTGCAAATCTTTAGGAATAGAGAATTCACCATTGGAATAATATTTCTCCCAGTCCTCATCGGGCACCACAAATTCGCATACAAGCTTCAAAAGCATAATTGCGGTAGCGTCTTTCTCATATTTGATATCAACAGCACAAGCAATTCGCTTTCCTTCAGCAGAATACTTGAACCCTACAGAAATATCGATAGAGATTTCTCCACTCACAGCCTCATTCGCAAGAATAGCAAACTGGTCGATATTTATTTTTATCATTCTGAAAGCACCCATCACGCAATAGTTTTAAAATCATTCACTTCCTGTTCGACGTCTGCATTATGCAAACTTATTGTATGCTCAACGGTCGTATAATCCATATATTCAACCGGCCGCCACCACGCATTTGCATTCAGATGGAAGGTTGCTGCTTTTTCCGCCTTATTTGCAGGAATAAGCGTCATTACAGGAATAAGGTCACAGGCAAGCGCAAGTTCAACAAATTTAGACAATTTATGATCGAACTCGCCATTAAGAATCTGAGAAACATAACCCTTAGACACTCCAAGCTTTTCAGCAAAGGCGCTACGGGTCATATTATTTTTTTCAAGATAATTATTCACAGCCTCATATAAATCAAGCTGTATGTCTTGAGTCCAATATCCTGCATTATTCAGTATTTCAGTCCGTTCCATCTTGTCTAACCTTAAATTGATTGAAATGACGGAATACTTTTTCGATATCTCCGTCCTGATTCTTCTTAAAACCTCCTAAAAGAACAACTACATCATTTGGAAGCAGAGCTACATAGACTCTGAGATTATTCTTTTTAAATTCGTATATATCTTCTCGATCACCTTTGTTATTCGGCCCAATACGATGAAACAACTTATAGGGCAACATCGAACTTTTCCTCAATCGTGCCATAAGATTAAAAATAGCGGCAAGAGAGGTTTTGTCTGCAGCCTGGCGAATTTCTTTTACAAACTCATCGAAGAACGACTTGTCATTCTTCAATGCTTCATAAAATGTATAATCAGGGTTCTGAATGTTCAGTTTCTTTAGCTTGAACTCATCAGAGCGCTCTTGGTTTCCGCACATGACTGAGAGATAATTTGATATCGCAAAGATAACTGTTTTATACTTTCAAAACAAATAAAAGCACGAAAAAGTTTAGCTCAAACTAAACCAGCCCGAAACACATCAGCTTTTCTGGTATTCGGTGGGCGACATGCCGGTGAGGTGCTTGAAGTATTTGCCGAACGATGACTGATTGGAGAAATTGAGGGCGTAGGCTACCTGCTGTATGTTTTTGCCCGAGAAGCGAAGCAGATTTTTGGCCTCGCTGATAACGAAACAGTCTATCCACCGGGCCGCCGAACGGCCGGTTGCCTCTTTTACAAGCAAGGACAGGTATTTGGGAGATATGAAGAGCTTGGAGGCATAGAAATTGACAGAGCGCTCCTTGGTGTAGTAAAGATGAACGAGTTTGAGGAATTCGTGGACGTAATTGTTGCGGTTGGTGCCGGGGCGGCTCGGGTCTACCAGCTCAAGGCGTTTATACAGTAAAGCTACGGTCTGATAGAAGAAAGCGGCCATAATGTTCGACACCATATGGCGGTTGAGCTGGCTGTTGAAATTGTCGCTCATCACAGTGTGAATCAGCTTGAAATACCGCATCAGCAGAGGTAGTTCGCGGTCGCGGAGCACTACCATGTGCGAGGGATTGTTGATGAAGGCTTCGCCCGATATGGCCGAAAACGATATGTTTATATCCTGCATGAAATCGGGCGACAATACAAGCATATATGCGTCTACATCGGCCCAGTCCGGGCTCTCGAAATGAATGAGAGTGCCCTGCGGCGCCACTACCAGCGTGGGCTCTGTCACGGTATAGTGGTCGGAGTTGAAGCCGATCTCTACGGTTCCTTTGGTATGGAGATAACATAACATGCCCTCCACGCTGCTGCGCACGAGTTCGAGCTCGCGGAAATGGCGGCTGAGGTCGGGGTCAAGCCTGAACATAAGGCAGGCGTCGTCGATATGGCTATAATCGGCTGATATGCTTGCGAGTCCTTGAATGCTCTTGGATAGTAGTGATTCCATTTGTAATGATTTACAGGACAAAGTTACGAAAAAACACGCTCATATCGCCATGCGCACGACATTTCGACCATTTTTTACGCCAAACAGGCGGCGTTTTTTCTTAATTATTTCAATAATTTTTTTCTTAATTATTTGCCATAGACAATATTTTAACTATTTTTGCATCATTAACACACAACAAAGGGTGCAGAAACTATCACAGGCACACATAAACAACCAAAATTATGGTCAAAAAGCTACTCAAAACGTCCGTAGCCGCCATATCTATCCTATTGGCGGGTAACACAGCCTTCGCAGAAGTCGGCATCGTAAAGGTAAAAACCGACGCACCTGCCGGCACCGAGCTACGCATACAGTCCTATCCTTACGACAGCGAGGTATCCGGAGCTGACAAATCGGATTATTTCGGCATGTACACTTCCAAAGGCCCCGGCACCGAAATCACAATCTCAGGCGAACGATTGACTCAAGTCGAAGTATACGGCTGCCAATTAACCGAACTGTCGATTATCAATGCTCCCGATCTCAACATAGTGCGATGCTATAACAACCAAATAAGCGCCCTAGACCTGAGCGCATGCCCGGAGCTACAGATTCTCGACTGCCATGATAACAAAATCAGCGAGCTTGACCTTAGCGCAAATACAAAAATCGAGAAAGCCGACGCAGCCGACAACGCACTCAAATCGCTAAAACTCGGTCAACAAGCTCTACTCACCGAGCTTAAATGCGGAGGCAACCCGCTCGAATCAATCGACCTCTCGCAGTGCGGCGCACTTGAGTCGCTATATATCCAGAACTGCGGGCTCAGCAATATCGACCTCAGCAAGAACCCGATGCTGAATTGGATATACGCGTTCGGCAACAATATCAAAGACGCAGCGATGGACTCCTTCATCACCATGCTGCCAAAAGCCGCAAACATCGGATATGTATATGTGGTAAACACGCTCAACCCCGAAGAATCGAATGTGATGCTTTATCGCCATATGGAGCAAGCTCTGGGAAGCGGCTGGGTAACATGCGACTACCTCGACGGCGCCAATTCCGGAAGCATGATAGGAGCAGTATACAGAGGCATCGACTATGTTCCCGAAATAAGCGACAATACCATAAGCCTGACTACATCACGCCAAATCGGCGAAACAATATCTCTGAAGATATCCGCAGACGGTGATGTGGCTCTCGAAGGCGTCGAAGAAGCGGCCGACCTCAACGGCGAAAAAGCATATACACTCAAAAGCCAGACTGTGGTAATCAAAGGCGATGTACGCAAATTTGAATGCCCCGACAACGACATTACAGATCTCACTTTCAGTAACGGCATAAACCTTACACAGCTCTATTGCCAGAACAACAAGATAGAGAATCTCGATCTTAGCGGCGCCGACAAACTCGCCCTGTTCTACTGCCATACAAACGCCTTGAAGACACTCAAGGTAGACGGCTGCACAAGCATAACACGTCTGGACTGCTATAAGAACAACCTCAAAGGACAGGCCATGACATCGCTTATGACACAGCTCTGCGACGGCACTGCAAACAAACCGATAATATTCATTATCGACACAAAAGCCGCCGAAGGACTGGAAAACAATGTGGCCCTTAAGAGCGATGTGGCGATAGCCAAAGCGAAGGCGTGGACTGTCAAAGATTGGTCCAACGGCGACCGCTACGGCATGGGCATTGACTACGAAGGGACCGAGCCTACCGAGCCGGAACTACCCGCCCAATACTTTACCGTCACACGACCTACCATCGACCACCTGATGTTCTCCGTCAAATTCGCGGACAACAGCTACACTCCTCAAATCGAAGGCGGCACACTCTCCGGATGGAACGGCGAAGCCCTTACAATAAGTGCCTCGGAAGAAACAATAAAGGTATACGGCGACGCCACTGAAATACAGTTGCTGTTCGCCAACGTGTCGGCAATCGACATTAGCGAACTTCCTTCACTTACCAAGCTGAACGTGGCTCTCAACGACATCACCACCCTCGACATCAGCAACAACAGCAAGCTCGCTTCGCTGAGCTGCGAATGCAACCTGCTCAAGTCACTGGACGCCTCCAAATGCCCCGACCTGACATACCTCAATATCTATGGCAACGACATTAGCGGCGAAAATATGACAGCCCTTGTTCGTTCTCTCCCGCAAAGAAGCGAGGAAAACTACGGCACACTCGTGGTTATCGACCGTACATACTCACAGAATGCCAACGTATGTCTGAAATCGGACGTAGCAATAGCTCTGAGCAAGTTCTGGGCCCCCTACGAAAAAGTAGGAACGCAACTGGTGTCGTATGAGGGTGAGAATCCGTCGGGCATCGACGCCGTCGACGCAGCAGAAGCAGGCATCTCTTTCGACGCCGGCTCGAAAATCATTCGCACAACCACTCCCACCACCATCGAAATCTATAATATCTCAGGACGTCAAGTGGCTAATAACAAGCAGGCTACAGAAATCAGCACCGCCGATCTACCCGCAGGAATATACATAGTACGGGCAGCCGGAAACGTTCTCAAGATAGCCAACTAAGGCATCGGCATACCACATAAGGAAAGGCGCACCGCTAATCGGTGCGCCTTTTTTGCACACGAGCCTGCGGTCTGTCGCAAATTTTGTGTAATTTTGCAAGGCTAAGCAACAGCTTATGGAACAGGAAAAGAAGAAAAATTCAATAATACGCATACTAATGAAGTATGCCGTTCCGCTGATAATCAGCGTTGGGCTCTGCTACCTGCTTTTTACAGACATCGACTTCCACCAGATGGTTGCCATAATACGCGACCAGTGCGACTACCGCTGGGTGGCGGCAGGCCTCGTGCTAGCAGTGTTTTCGCATGTGATCCGTGCTTTCCGATGGGGCATACAACTTAAGGCGCTCGGCGTCGATGCCCCCAAACACGCTCTGATATACAGCATATTCGGCACTTATGCTGTAAATCTCGTATTCCCGCGCTTAGGCGAGGTATGGCGCACAGGCTACATAGCCCAGCGGCAGAAAGCACCTTTCACAACGGTGTTCGGCTCTATGGTTGCCGACCGCGTTGCCGACACCCTTACGGTGCTGCTGCTCACCGTGCTGGCATTCCTTTTGGCGTCGAAGACCATACTCGGATTCCTGCACGAAAACGGCGACAGCTACGCGGCGATTGCGCGCCTGTTCGAGTCGCCGTGGCTATGGCTCGGAGGAGCTGCCGCTATAGCGGCACTGTGGATTTTCCTTGCCCATAAAACGACCAACCAAAAGATACTGAAGGTGCAGCAAGCCGCCAAGGAACTGTGGAAGGGCTTCGCCGTAATAGTGAGCATGCCCCACAAAGGGCGCTGGCTTATACTGACGATAATGCTTTGGGGATGCTACTTCCTGCAGAACTACATAGTGTTCTATGCCTTTCCCTTCACAACCACCGTCTTAGAGCACTATGGCATCACGGCGGCATTCGTCACATGGGTTGTGGCAAGCATATCGATGGGGGTGCCCTCCAATGGAGGTATCGGCCCGTGGCAGTGGGCCACAATCTTCGCCCTTGGCATATACGGCCTTCCCAAGGAACAGGCAGGAGCTTTCGGCAACCTAATTCTCGGCGCCAACACCCTGCTGCTGATAGTGCTTGGCATATTCACATTCATAGCCATAGCGCTCGACAAAAAGCGCCACATAGGCCAATGAACCCGAAATGCCTGTAGTCAATTACTAAACAATCAACAAAAAAACTCTATAACATGTCTAAAGTCCTTATCATCGGCTGCGGAGGAGTGGGCACTGTGGTGGCTCACAAATGCGCCCAGCACCCTGAAGTATTCACCGAAATAGTGATTGCCTCGCGCACAAAATCGAAATGCGATGCCGTGGCCAAAGCCATAGGCAAGTCAAACATCAGCACCGACAGCGTTGACGCTGACAATGTAGAGGAACTTGTGGCACTCCTCAACCGCCACAAACCCGAACTCGTTATCAACGTGGCCCTGCCCTATCAGGACCTCACCATAATGGAAGCCTGCCTACAGTGTGGAGTCAACTATCTCGACACCGCCAACTACGAGCCCAAGGACGTGGCTCACTTCGAATACTCCTGGCAGTGGGCCTATCGCGAACGCTTCGAGCAGGCCGGCCTCACAGCCATTCTCGGCTGCGGCTTCGACCCCGGTGTGAGCGGCGTTTTCACAGCCTATGCCGCCAAGCACTGGTTCAGCGAAATGGAGACTCTCGACATCGTAGACTGCAACGCCGGAGACCACGGCAAGGCTTTCGCCACTAACTTCAACCCCGAAATCAACATCCGCGAAATCACTCAGAACGGCCGCTACTGGGAAGAAGGCAAATGGGTAGTAACAAAGCCCCTCGAGTTCCACAAGACTCTCAACTACCCCAACATCGGCCCCCGCGAGAGCTATCTGCTCTACCACGAAGAGCTCGAGAGCCTCGTGCAGAATTTCCCCACCATCAAGCGCGCCCGCTTCTGGATGACATTCGGCCAGGAATATCTCACACATCTTCGCGTAATCCAGAACATCGGCATGGCCCGCATCGACGAGGTGGAATACAACGGCACCAAAATCGTACCTCTGCAGTTCCTCAAGGCCGTGCTTCCCAATCCTCAGGACCTCGGCGAGAACTATCACGGTGAGACCTCAATCGGCTGCCGCATTTCGGGCAAGAGCAAGGAAGGCAAACCGATGACCTATTACATCTACAACAACTGCTCGCACGAAGCCGCATATAAGGAGACCGGCATGCAGGCTGTCAGCTATACCACCGGTGTACCCGCCATGGTAGGCGCCATGATGTTCCTCACCGGCAAATGGAATCTCAAGGGCGTACGCAATGTCGAAGAGTTCGACCCCGATCCCTTCCTGGCCGCTCTCGCCGAAAACGGCCTCCCCTGGCACGAAGTAGTAGACGGCGACCTCGAAGTTTAAGCTGTTGGGCTATTGGGCGGCTGAGCTGACAGGCTGACAAGCCAACAAGCCCATCAGCCCGTCTGCACATCAGCCTAACAGCCCGTCAGCTTAGCCGCCTGTCAGCCTAACAGCCCAATCGCCCAATCGCCCAACCGCTCAACCGCCTATTAGCTCAATAAAATGTTATCCGCAACTATCATCACCCGCAACGAGGAGCGCAACATCGAGCGCTGCCTCAACTCGCTTATAGGCGTGGCCGACGAAATCGTTGTGGTCGACTCGCACTCAACCGACAGCACCGTCGAAATATGCCGTCGCTACGGCTGCAAGGTCACGAAGCGTGATTTTGCCGGCTATGGCTCGCAGCGCCAGTATGCCGCAGGTCTGGCAAGCGCTCCCTATGTGCTGTCGATAGATGCCGACGAAGTGCTTTCCGAAGAGCTCCGCAGCAGCATAATTGCACTGAAAGCCGAGGGATTCCGCCACCGCATGTATTCCTTCCGCGTGGTAAGCTATATCTGCGGGCGTCCGGTAGCTCACAGCGGCATGCATCCGGCCATCGAGACGCGTCTTTTCGACAAGCGCTATGCCTCGTGGGATCTTCTCGACGTAGGCGAACGCCTCACATATTCCGGCAGCATAAGTCCGCAACAGCTTAAAGGCGACATGCTGCACTTCCGCTGCGCCGAGATAGGCGAGTTACATTTCAAGGAACTGCGCCATGCCGAGTTGCGCGGTCGCCTCATGGCAGCCGCCGGCATAGATGCCTCCGCGCCATTCTGCTGGTTTCGAGCCGCATGCGCTTTCCTGAAATGCCATCTGCGCGACGGGGCAATCCTCGACGGCGCCACCGGCAACGACATTGCAAAAACCCGCTTCATCGCCACACTGCACGCCTACCGCACCTCTCATAAATTAATGAATAATGAATAATTAATAAAACCATCATTCAATTATAAATTATTAATTATCAATTATTAATTATTCCCAAAATGAACATCGTCCATCTGGTATCGAACAAATCATGGGGAGGGGGCGAGCGATATGTGCTCGACCTCTGCCGCCGCTGCACTGCCGAGGGGCACAGCGTGGCTGTTGTCACACGCCGATGCGAAGCCGTCGACAAACACTTCGAGGCTGCCGGATTCACCCCCGGACATCTGCCTCTGCGCGGCGCTATCGACTTCCTGAGCCCTATGGCCCTGGCCCGCGTGCTCAACCGCATGGACGCTCCCATTGTGCTGCATGCACATAACTTCAAGGACGCCTACACCGCCGTGCGCGCCCGACGGCTGATGAAAGAGCCGGCCAAAGTGCGCGTCGTGGTGACCCGACACCTCGTAAAACCGGCCAAAAACAGCAGCATGGAGCGCGAAATCTACCGCCAGCTCGACGCCGTCATCTTTGTATCGGAAGCCGCCCGAGAGACTTTTATCTCAGGGCGCCCCGGTTGCGACGAGGCCAAGCTGCATGTAGTCCACAATTCGATAATTCCACCAGAACCGGCGCCGGCAACGCCTTCCGACACCGTGCGAGTGCTCTACCTCGGGCGCATATCGCCCGAAAAAGGCATCGATGTGCTCATCGAGGCCATGGCAAAACTCGCCGATATGCCCGTGCGCCTCACCATAGGAGGCGTCGGAACAGCCAAAACGGTGTTGCCTCTGATGGAAAAATGCCGCAGGCTCGGCATTGAAGAACGCGTGGAGTGGCCCGGCCATATCGACGATGTCTACACAGCCATTTCGGCCGCAGACATAGGCGTGCTACCCACGACAGTGCCCGAATCGTTCGGCCTCGCCGTGCTTGAGTTCATGAGTCAGGGAGCGCCTCCGATATCCTCCAAGGCCGGCGGCCCTATCGAAATAATAACCGACGGCACCGACGGCCTCCTTGTGCGCCCCGGCGACGCCGATTCGCTTGCAGCCGCCATACGCCTTCTTGCCTCCGACAGCACCCTTCGTGCAAAAATGGGGCGTGCCGCCAGGGCAACGTTCGAAAGCCGGTTTACCTACAATAAATTCTATAACGACATAATGGCCGTCTATGAAGGTGCTGAAAATTGTAAACGATAGCATAGCCGAAGCCATTGCGGCGCGGCTGGAGTCTCATGGCCTTCTGGAAAGCGACCGTGTGATATACCGCGGCCGCAACATCGTGGCTCTGACAGACGGCAGCGATCCGCTGTGCATCAAATCGTTTGGCGTTCCGGGCGCTGTAAAAGGCATTATCTACGGAACCATGCGCCGCCCCAAGGCCATGCGCGCCTTCGAAAATGCCACACGCCTTCGCGAACTCGGCTTCGACACCCCCGAGCCCGTTGCCGCCGTATGCCAGCTGAGTGCCGGCCGCCTCGGCCACTCCTACTATGTATGCCGCTATCTCGAGGGCTGGAGCGACCTCCGCAGCGCCGAAAAACGGCCCGATTTCGCCAATCTGGCCCGCTCTCTGGCCGCATATATGAACCGCCTGCATGCCGCCGGTGTTTTCATGAAAGATTTCACCCAGGGCAACATTCTCTTCCGCCCCGACGGCACGGGCGATTTCCAATTCTCTCTCATCGACATTAACCGCATGGAGTTCGACGTGCGCGACCATCGTAAACTCATGGCAAATTTCGGCGCGGTGCTCGACACCGCCGAAGGGCTGGCCGTGCTTGCACACGAATATGCCGCGCTGCAGCCCGAGCCCGAAGCCACAGAACGCGAGGTCCTCGACATCTATCGCCGCCGCCAGGCGCGCCTGTGGCGCAAACGACACATCAAAGAATTTATAAGAGGTAAAAAATGAACGGACGCCCCAAAATATCGGCCATCGTGCAGACCTACAACGCCGCAGAGCACCTCGAGCGCTGCCTGCGCGCCCTCGCGCCGTTCGACGAGATTCTGGTCGTCGACATGGAGAGCACCGACGACACCGCCGCTATCGCCGCCCGATGTGGAGCGCGTGTGGTGGTGAAAGAGCGCGGCGAGCACCGCATAGTAGAGGCCTACCGCAATTTCGCCATACACGAGGCCCGCTATGACTGGGTGCTGGTTGTCGACGCCGACGAGATTGTGCCCCGCGCTTTGGCCGACTATCTTTATGCCGAAATCGAGCGCGACCCGTCGCCGCGCGCCATCATGATACCTATCAGGAACTATTTCATGGGGCGCTGGATGCGCGCATACTATCCCGATTATATCCTCCGTTTTTTCAACCGCGAAGGCGCCGAATGGCCTTACGAAATACATGCCCGGCCCTCGCATCGCGGCCCGAAAGTCTACATACCGGCCAAGCGGACCGACCTCGCCTTTATCCACCTCGCCAACGAAAGTGTCGGCCAGACTTTCAGCAAGATGAACTCTTATACCGACCGCGAGAAAACACGCCGCAGCAAGCGCTACAACCCCGTCAAACTCTTCTACGAGCCGCCTTTCCGCTTCTTCAAGAGCTATATCCTCAAAGGCGGCATACGCGATGGCTTGCCCGGCTTTATCCACGCCGTACACGATGCCGTATACCGCTTCTCAATACTCGCCAAAATCGAGGAAGACCGGCAGAACGCCCTGCCTGACAAAGACATAGACCGCGATTCTTCGTGTTGAGGACGGGTTGAAAAAGTATTGAGTTTAAGAAGTTAAGATAATAGTTTCCCAATATGATACGGATATTCTGCAAGAACCTCGACCGATATATCGAAATCGAAGGCGGCACAAGCCTGCTCGATTTCGCCTCCGAGCTCGAAAACGAGCTTGGTTTCCGCCCTATATGCGCGCGAGTCAACAACAAGACCGAGGCGCTGGCCTATAAAGTGTACACTCCCAAGCTCGTAGAGTTCCAGAGCCTCACCGAAGGCTCAGGGCCGCGTGTCTACACACGCTCGCTCTGCATGCTGCTTTATCGGGCGGTCGCTACAGTGCTTCCGGGTACAAGGCTCACCATCGAGCATTCCATAGCCCACGGCTACTACTGCCGCCTGCAGGGAATCGACGAGGTATCCGACGAAATCGTATCGTCGCTCAAAAGCGAAATGAGGCGTCTGGTGACGCTCGACCTGCCCTTTGAGCATTCCGAAAGCCTCACTTCTGATGCCGTCGGGCTATTCGAGCGCGAAGGCCTCGAAAGCACAGCCCTGCTGCTGCGCACGGCGCGCCCGCTCTACACCACCTATTATACCCTCGACGGTCTCAGCGACAGCTACTACGGCGCTCTGGCGCCCTCGACCGGCTATGTGCCCGTGTTCGACCTCCACCGCTACAAGCAGGGCTTCCTCCTGATGCCCTTCGACCCCGCCAATCCCGCGAAAGCCGCACGTCCGATACGGCAGGAGAAAATGTATGGCGCGTTCACCGAATATCTGCGTTTCAACCGCATTGTGGGAGTCAGCACCGTAGGCGAGCTCAACACCTACGTCAACAGCCGCCGCGCCGCCGACCTCATCAACGTGTCGGAAGCTCTCCATGAGAAGGCCCTCGCCCATATCAGCGACGACATAACACGCCGCTACCGCGACGGCGGCGCCCGCATAGTGCTCATCGCCGGGCCCTCGTCGTCGGGCAAGACAACGACCACCAAACGCCTCGCTATCCAGCTGATGACAAATCTGCTGAAGCCGCAGATGATTTCGCTCGACAACTACTTTGTCAACCGCGAGCTCACCCCGCGCGATGCCGACGGCGACTATGACTACGAATCGCTCTACGCCCTCGACCTCGAGCAGTTCAACAGCGACTTCAACCGCATTCTCGCCGGCGAGGAAGTGGAACTGCCCACATATAACTTCGAGCTCGGCTGCCGCCAGTACAAAGGCGACAGAATCAAGCTCGAAGAAGGCTCTATTCTGCTCATTGAGGGCATACACGGCCTCAACCCCGAACTGACCGCCAACATACCCGAGGCGATGAAATACCGCGTATATGTGTCGGCCCTCACCACCCTCTCGCTCGACGAGCACAACTGGGTTCCCACCACCGACAACCGACTGCTGCGCCGCATTATCCGCGACCATAAATACCGCGGAACATCGGCCGAAGAGACCATACGCCGCTGGCCGAGCGTACGGCGGGGCGAAGAAAAATGGATTTTCCCCTATCAGGAGAATGCCGACGCAATGTTCAACTCGTCGCTGCTCTTCGAACTTGGCGTAATCAAAGACTACGCCGAGGCCGTGCTCCGCGGCGTGCCCTCCGACGTGCCTGAATATGCCGAGGCATACCGCCTGCGCAAATTCCTCAGCTATTTCGTGCCCATCAATCAGGCCCTGATACCGTCGACGAGCCTTCTGCGCGAATTTCTCGGCGGCAGCTCCTTCAAATATTGACGATATGAGGGCTATAGCTATCCTGCTGATTTTTGCGGCTTTCGGGCTGCATGCCTCCGAGACGCCCGACAGTGCGCTCGCCGCAAAGGCCGACCGCGCTTTCGTCAACGGCGAATGGGCAGGCGCAAGCGCCCTATACATGCTCCTCTCCGACAAAGACCCGTCTGCACCGCTGCCCTACGCCCGCCTCATCATAGCACAGGAAATGCGCTCCGACACAATAGGAAGCACAGCCACAATGGAGCGGGCCCTGGCCCACTCCGTGCCGGTCGACGCCGTGCTCGAGCCCGCGCGCAAAGAGGCCTTCACCTTCCGATGCCCTCAGATATACGAGAGTTTCCTGCTGCGTCTGCAACGCACACTGCCTTATCTGCGACGCCCTATAGACATCAGGCTGCTACGATACTACACTCTGCGACGCGACCCGGCCCGAATGGCCTCCTACAGCCACAAGATGCTCGCCGGCAATCCGGCCGACACCGACGCCCTCGCCACACTTGCCGATGCCGCGATGATGACCGGCGACATTGCCGCCGCAACAACATACTGGGAGAAGATTCTCGAAATATCTCCCGACGACTACAACGCTCTGGCAGCCCTGGCCACTGCTCTGGCCGCCTCCGACCGCGAGCGCGCCGCCCGATATGCCCGCCGAGCCCTCGCAATCCGCCCCAACAACGCGCTCGAGCGCATCTGCGCCGGCCTTTAAGACTCTATAAGGGAGTTGCGTAAAAACATTTCTTGATTATTTTGGCGCATTGTCGGCAAAAAAGAGTAACTTTGCCGAAATTTTACAATCCGTAAACCAATAAATAGTAAGAGGTTGTTTAATAACATATGTGAAAACACAGGTTGGTGTATTTTTGCTTAA
>CAJTOB010000034.1 GCA_910578035.1 uncultured Muribaculaceae bacterium | reverse complement strand
AAGCAAAAATACACCAACCTGTGTTTTCACATATGTTATTAAACAACCTCTTAAAATACCGATTCTGACATAAAACGCCTTGTTATAGCGCCCTGTCGAAAACCGGCGGGGCTGCTTTTTTGTTGTATATAGGTGAAATTAGAGCGAAAAAGGCTATCTTTGCAACGACAAAATTCTAACATAAGACAATTTTACAATGGACAATAAAGAATTCGACCGCCTCAGCTATGCCCTCGGACTCAGCATGGGGCACAATTTCCGTGCCATGGGTATGGAAAAACTCAGCATACAGGATTTCGCCGACGGCGTTGCTGCTGTCTTCTACGGCGAAGCTCCCAAAATGACTATCGACGAGGCCAAGGCCGAAGTACAGACATATTTTGCCGAAGTGCAGAAAAAACAGCAGGAACAGGCCATGGCTATGGCAGCCCTCAACGCCAAGAGCGGCAAGGAGTTCCTCGAAGCCAACGGCAAGCGCGCCGAGGTGAACACCCTTCCTTCGGGTCTGCAGTACGAAGTGCTCGAGCAGGGCAATGGCCCCAAGCCCGAAGCCGGCGACCAGGTGACGGTGCACTACACCGGCAAGCTCATCGACGGCACCGTGTTCGACTCGAGCGAAGACCGCGGCGAGCCCGCCACATTCGGTGTCACTCAGGTTATCCCCGGCTGGGTTGAGGCTCTGCAGCTGATGAATGCCGGCTCGAAATGGCGTCTGTATATCCCCTCCGACCTCGCCTACGGCCCCAACGGCGCCGGCGGTGTCATCGGCCCCAACCAGACACTGATTTTCGACGTAAACCTCATCGAAGTAGTAGGAAAGTAGTTTTTTGGAAGTTAGAAAAAGTTAGAAATTAGAAGTTAGGAGTTAGGAGTTAGGAGTTGTTCCTTATCACTTATTCCTTATTCCTTCTTACTTATTACTTCTTACTTATCACTTCTAACTCCTAACTCCTAACTTCTATTACTTATCGAAAAGATGCGTTTTTTAGCAGCAACGATACTGGCACTTGCCGCCACGGCCCTCCCTGCGGGGGCCGCGACGGCGACGGCCGACTCGACTCAGCGCGCGGTTGCCTCTTTCATTGCGTCGAACTTCAAGCTCGCAATGCAGCAGGCTTTCGCCGACCTCTCATCGCAGGGGCTCGCGCTCGACAGCGCCGAAATCCTCGCCCTTGTGAAGGAAGACCTCGGCACGCCCTACAGCCGCGAGGCTCACACCGCCGCCTACGAAAGCGTGATGATGGCCGTGGCCGACGCCCGCAAGGCCGTAAACGACAAGTTCATGGCCGAAGCCAAGGCTCGCCCCGGGGCTAAAGTGCAGCCGTCGGGCCTCGTTTTCGAGACCATGACGCCCGGCAACGGCCCGCACCCGACGCCCGAATCGACCGTTGTGATGCGCTATCGCGGCGTGCTCCCCGACGGCACCGTGTTCGACGAAATCACCCCTGAGCAAGACCCGATGGAGACCCGCGCCTCCAATCTCGTCAAGGGCATGACCGAAGGCCTGTGCCTGATGCAGGCCGGCGGCAACTACATACTCACCATACCGGCCGAGCTTGCCTACGGCTCGCAGGGCGCCGGCGGAGTGATTCCGCCCGACACTCCTCTGCGCTTCGACGTAGAGCTGGTCGATATCAAAGATTAGCATAATCCAATAAACGAAAAAGATATGAAAAAATTGATTCTGGGCGCTTGCGCCCTCATGGCTCTTGCCACGGTGTCGTGCGGCAAATGCGGCGACAGCTCATGCTCGACTCCCACAAGCGACTCTCTGTCGAATGCCTACGGCGACTACGTCGGCACTGTCCTCGGCGCCGACTTCCAGCATAAGGAAAATGCCGACGCACAGAAAAAAGAATTCCTCCGCGGCATGCAGATTGTATTTGGCGCCGACGAAGACCGCAATACTCAGATGGGCATGCAGGTAGCCCTCCAGATGCTCGGCGAAATGAGCCAGCTCGACGAGCAGGGCGCTCACATCGACCGCGCAAAGGCCATGGCCGCTTTCAAGCGTGCATTCCTGGCCGACAGCATCAACTCTATGGACGGCCAGAACTCCCTCCAGCTCATGCAGCGCCTCATTGCCAGCGCCCGTGAGGAAGCCGCTGCCGAAGCCGCAAAGAAGAAAGCCGAAGCTCCCGAAGCAGTAGAAAACGTGAAGGCCGGCGAAGCATATGTTGCCGACCTCAAGGCAAAGGACAGCAGCGTGCAGACAGCTGCCTCGGGCCTCTCGTACAAGATTGACAGCGAAGGCGAAGGCGAAAAAGCCAAAGAAAACTCGACCGTAGTAGTAAACTACACCGGCAAGCACCTCAACGGCGAAGTATTCGACACTACCGACGGCCGCACTCCCGCCAAATTCAACCTCCAGGGTGTAGTGCCCGGCTTCCGCGAAGGCATCATGCTTCTCGGCAAGGGCGGCAAGGCTACAATCTATATCCCCGGCGAACTCGCATACGGCCCCAACGGACAGCCCGCTGCCGGCATCGGCCCCAACGAAATGCTCGTATTCGACGTCGAAGTGCTCGACATCGATCCCGAATAATCAATTCCTCAACGATTTCGACGCCCGGACGCCCTCGCAGCGCCCGGGCGTTATGCTATAATGTACGGTTTTGGCAGAAACGACTACACAAACACAGCACATTTTTATGTAACTTCACGCCGTAAAACCATTTTATCACATGAAAACCTTTTTATCTAAGTACTGTCTATTGTTATTTCTGGCACTGATGCCCGCGCTGACATCGTGTGCCGACAAAAACAAGGCTCTGGAAACGAGCGTAGAGTTCCGGGCCGCACCCGAAGGCATAGCCATGGAAAATCCGCGATTCTCATGGATTCTGAATGCCGACGGCCGCGGAATAATGCAGAAATCATATCAGATTGAGCTTGCCGAAACCCCCGAAAACCTTGGCAACGCCGATGTGTGGAATTCGGGCGTGGTTGAGTCCGACCGCTCGCACCTGGTCGAATATACAGGTCCGGCCCTGAAAGGCAACACCACATACTGGTGGCGCGTCACCGTCAGCACCACCGACGGCAAAGAATACTCCGGCGCCCCGGCCCGATTCACCACCGCCCGCGACCCGCAGCAGCCCTGGACCGCACAGTGGATAGGCCTCAACGACTCCACAAACATAGCCATAGCCGACAACCGCACCACCCTGCCGGCCCGCTACCTGCGCAAGGAGTTCGCCCTGGCCCACAAGCCGGTCAAGGCCATGCTCAACGTGTCGGGCATCGGCTCGTCATACTGCTACCTCAACGGCTCGCGCGTGGGCGACGATGTGTTCGGCCCCCTGCCGACCCTCTACGACGCCTCTGTGCCTTATCTCACCTACGATGTCACCTCCATGCTCTCAAAGGGCGACAACGCCATAGGCGTAGCCCTCGGCAACGGCCGCTACTTCCCCATGCGACAGCACGGCATGCTCGCCTGGGGTCTGCCCCGACTCATCGCCGAGCTCGAGCTTGAATATCCCGACGGAAGCACCGAGACCATCGTCTCCGACCCGACATGGCGCGCCACGGCCGACGGACCCGTGCGGGCCAACAACGAATACGACGGCGAAGTCTTCGACGCCGCCATGGCACTCGGCGACTGGACCACAGCCGGCTACGACGACTCTGCATGGCAGCCGGCCGCCGCAATGGAGGCGCCCGCAGGCACGCTCAAGGCGCAGATGTCGCCCTCGATTAAAATCATGGATAAAATCCGGCCGCAGTCGGTGCGCAAGGTCGGCGACAAGCGGTATATCGTCGATATGGGCCAGAACATGGTCGGCTTCCAGCGCGTGCGCCTCGCAGGCGCCAAAGGGCAACCCGTGAAGATGCGCTTCGCCGAAGTCCTTAAGAACGATGACGATACACAGCTATACGTCGAAAATCTCCGCTCGGCACTTGCCGAAGACACATATATCCCTGCGGCCGACGGCACGTTCGAATGGCAGCCCGAATTCGTCTACCACGGCTACCGCTTCATGGAAATCGACGGCGTCGAGGCCGAGCCCGCCATCGACGACATCGAAGGCCTGGTGATATACGACAACATGGCCTCGACAGGCTCTTTCGAAAGCTCAGATGAAATCCTCAACGCCCTCCACCGCAACGCCTACCATGGAATCCGCGGCAACTACCGCGGCATGCCGACCGACTGCCCCCAGCGCGACGAGCGCCACGGCTGGCTCGGCGACCGGACAACCGGCGCTTACGGCGAAAGCTTCCTCTTCGACAACGCCCTCCTCTACCGCAAGTGGCTGGCCGACATCGAGGAATCAATGAGCGACAACGGCAGCATTTCCGACGTTTCGCCACGCTACTGGACCCTCCACCAGGACGACGTGACATGGCCCGCGGCATACTTCTATGTCGCCGACATGCTCCGGCGAAACTTCGGCGACGACTATTCCATCAAAGCCCGCTACCCGAGCATGAAAAAATGGGTAGAGCACATGATGGCCGACCATATGACCGACTACATCATCACGACCGACACATATGGCGACTGGTGCCTTCCCCCCGAATCGCTCGAGCTGATACACTCCAACGACCCCGCCCGACGCACCGACGGACAGCTGCTTTCAACATCGGTTTTCTACAGCATTCTCGGCCTGATGCAGCAATTTGCCGAAATCAACGGCCTCCCCGACGACAAGGCCCGCTATGCCGACATCGCCGATAAGGTAAAAGAGGCCTATAACGCCCGGTTCTATAACGCCGACACCCACAGCTATGCCAACAACACCGTCACCGCCAATCTGCTGTCGCTGCAACTCGGCCTCGTGCCCCAGGGCGACGAACAGGCCGTGTGCGACAACGCCGTCAAACGCACCATCGAGGAATGCGACGGCCATGTGAGCGTTGGCGTCCTCGGCATACAGCACCTCATGCGAGGCCTCACCGACCACGGCAACGCCGACCTCGCATTCCGCATCGCCTCGAACGACACATATCCCTCATGGGGCTACATGATACGCCGCGGAGCAACCACAATCTGGGAACTATGGAACGGCGACACCGCCGACCCCGCTATGAACTCGCGCAACCACGTGATGCTCCTCGGCGACGTCCTCATATGGATGTACGAAGACCTCGCCGGCATCAAAAACCACCCCGACGCCGTCGGATTCAAGAAAATACTCATGAAGCCCGTATTCCCCGCCGGACTCAGCGGCGTAAAAGCCTCGCACCGCACCCCCTACGGCCTCGTAGCCAGCCAGTGGAGCAAAAACGGCGACGATTTCGAATGGACAGTAACCGTTCCGGCCAACACCACAGCCGAAATCGTACTCCCCACAGCCCTCGGCGCCACCCTCAGCGGCGACACAACAGGCCTCATTTCCACCACCCAAACCGACGGCAACACCCACACCACCATCGGCTCCGGCACCTACACCCTCACCACCAAATAATACAGCATCAGGATATGGGTATTTCATAAGATTAGAACATTCCATATTTTCCAAACATAACAGAGGCAGGCGTCGGAATGAACGCCTGCCTCTGCTTATATCATTCAGTCGGCACAATCAGAGCGACATGATTTTACCGGCAAAAAGAATAGTCTTCGTACTCTTTTCAGTTATCATGAAAACGAACGGCCGGTCGAAAGAAACAGGTATATAACCGTTGCTTATTTCCGAATTAGTCCATGTAACAGAAGCGGCTTCGGCCCCCTGCTCACTAAACTCAACCGATGTTTTCTGGTTTACACTGAAAAAATCAGCATCCGGCGATTCATTGAAAAGCTTCATCATACCGGGATTTACAAGGCTCTTCACGCCCATATCACGAAGAATATTTGTAAGATTAATCTCTTCGTCTTCTGCAATCTTGAACTTAGGTAAGGATAGGTCTATATTGCAGGCATTCGGTTTATTTGACCATAATCCGCTTAAAGCGTCGGAGTCAATAAATGCTTCCAGATCGCCTGAAGGCATAATGAATGCGGCCGTAAAAGCGCCCGCTCCAAATGGCATTTCTATGGCCTCGTAGGCTTCGGTACGTTCATAGAGGTAACTGCCTGTCCGATGCATCATATCTATCTGAGAGTCGCCGGCAACTCCTTTGAATGTCGCTTTATCCGTATTTTCGGGTTTGAATTTATCTTTCCAATCAGCCTTAAAATACGCGGCATTGATAAGAGTGCTAAGTGTAGGTAATCGAACTTCGACCTCCTTAATCAGACCATTGGTATTATCGTTTACCCACGAATTGATCTCATCAGTTACACCTATTGTCTTTCCAGACAGATCACGCTTGAAAATATCGGCCTTGTAGTATTCTTTGGCAATACTGCTGAAATTATCCGTAAGAGTATATTCCTTATGATACCACACCGAGTTTGCAAATGAAAGCGTAGCCTTTGAGTCGAGCGAGGGAAGTTTCGTCGCAAGAGTTGCATAAAGTTCGTTGAGGTCATTTCTGTCGGAGTAGCCGAGCACTGCAGCAATCTCGGCGGCGGTCTCGTCGGAGGCTGCATTCGAAAGCAACGACAGCAGCATTGTGGCGCTCATGGGCGAGCATGCCACATTCTTGCCCTTGTAATCGTCGTAAAGAGCCACATTGCGGAAGAAATCGATATTGAAATCCTGAACCGCAGCTGCAGCCCTACTGGCCGGTGCAGTCAGTTCAATCGTAGGAGCAGCAACAGTTGTACTGCCGCCGGTCGCAGGCTCGTCGCTGGAGCAAGCGGTCACAACAAAAGCTATCGCAATGGTTGTGAAAATAACCAAGTTTCTCATATCTCAATAAATCATATAATAATACACATCTTTTGAATAGTCGCTTCGACTCCTTGAGCGCGGATAGAGTGGATTTTTAGGATCCGGAATTTCACTTTCCTGGATACCTTGAGACTTATCGTAGACTCCTCCTAAAAAATATCCATTGTAATCACCATCCCAACCCCAGTTGAAATAGAAATAATAGGTATTCCTGACATCTTCCTTGCCATTGAGCAAAATCGCCTGTGTATGGTACTCGTAATGACGTCCACCCTCACAGACCCATGCATGCCCACCGTCTCCAGAAATATCACTTCCTCTGAAATGAGCTACTGCTTTGTTCGACTTCATCGTTAGAATCAAATTATCGAAACAAGAACTTCCGAATGAGCTGAAAGCAGTAACGCTTCTTGAAGGCAACAGTTTCTTATATAGAGAATTTGCAGTTTCACTATAAGCAGAAGTGCCTAAAACACCATCTTTTTCCCACGTTAAATATTGCGCATTATTTCTATATCCTAATTCTCTACAAAGATAGGCGAGCGCCTTATGACTTTCGTCTGTAGCTTCACAACTTTCCAAATGTTCTCTAAGCGAGAAAAAATCATTGTTACATGACGTAAGATGCTTCTTAATCTCAGACCAATTCAATTCCACACGTCCTATATCATGACCAGGATAAGTCAATTCGATACTTTTAGGTTCTTCGAAATAAGAAAATATCTGAGCCATCGCAGTCTGTACACAACCAGACAAACCATTAGGACAATACAAACCCTCGGGATAGGACTGACCCCACTTAACCCGCAATTTAGGGTCTGCGCTTCTCACAATAGTATATGGTTTCA
Source organism: uncultured Muribaculaceae bacterium (assembly GCA_910578035.1). GTDB lineage: Bacteria > Bacteroidota > Bacteroidia > Bacteroidales > Muribaculaceae > CAG-873. The sequence continues at coordinate 25,818 of CAJTOB010000034.1, read as the reverse complement.
TTATTGGCTCAATATCTCCATCTCCAGGCAAAGTGATTCCAAAAGCAGAAGCATAATTAATGTACTCCTTCGATTTTTCAATAAACAGATTGAAGCCCGGATTATCCGAAGTTTCAGCAGGGTCATAAGAGCCCGCTTCTACATATGCAAGCACCGGCTCCGCCGATTTTGGAGCAGAAACAAGGACAAATCCTCCGGCATTCGACAGATTGACCGAATAGAACAATGTATCCGCAGAGTTCCGGCTATTATTACTATATCCGACTTTGACATTCTCAATATCTGCAATAGACCTTGACTGAGGTGTCTCAGTATCAGCACTCAGAAATGCGATAGCGATATCACAAGCATCTTCAACACTTCTAATCGATGATTTTACAGCTGGCAATGCCTCTGACTGGGTCAACATTGGCTCGTCGCTGGAGCAAGCTCCTAAAAAAAGCAAAAATGCGAGGCTGGCGACGGAAAAGGCCATTTTAATTTTTAGAGAATAGTTTTTCATAAGGTTCAAAAAATTGGTTTATACTTGATTGTTTTGGGAATAGACAAACTTTAGTGTGCAATAATAGAGATAATAATCGTAAAATACAAACTTCAATACATCCTTTAAACTATTTTAACATTAAAGACTTAATCACGTATTCTCCGGCAACGGCGGGGCTTGCTTTGGCATGAGGATATAAAAAGTCGGGCGGATAATTTTTCGGCAAAAGGTTGGGATTGTCTAAATAATTCTTACCTTTGCGGTGTGATTTGAGGCAGACGCCCCCGGCGACGCTCAATATCCTTAAATCTAACGAATCAACACCCATACAACAATTATCATATAAACTTAGTCATGTTGGAGAAAACTAATGTAAAGGTTCTCGACAAGGTGGTTGTGCGATTCTCGGGCGACTCCGGCGACGGTATGCAGCTCGCGGGCAACATCTTCACCAATGTATCGGCAGGCCTGGGCAACCAGGTATCTACCTTTCCCGACTATCCGGCCGAAATCCGCGCCCCGCAGGGCTCGCTCAGCGGCGTTTCCGGATTCCAGGTAAGTGTCGGCACAGGCGTCCACACACCCGGCGATGCCTGCGATGTCCTCGTTGCCATGAACGCGGCCGCGCTCAAGACCAACCACCGCTTCCTCAAACCGGGAGGCGTCATCGTGGTCGACATCGACTCCTTCCGCGAAAGCGACCTCAAAAAAGCCCAGTATGCCACCGACAGCCCCTTCGAAGAGCTCGGCATCAAGGCTCAGATTGTTGAAGTGCCCGTCACCACCATGACCAAGGCAGCCCTCGCCGACACAGGCCTCGACAACAAGAGCGTGCTCAAATGCCGCAACATCTTCGTGCTCGGCCTCATCTGCTGGCTGTTCGACCGTCCGCTCGAAGGCGCCCTCAAGCACCTCAAAAAGAAATTCGCAAAGAAACCCGCCGTCTACGAAGCCAATGCCAAAGTACTCCAGGCAGGATACGACTACGGCCACAACATACACGCTTCCGTAAGCACCTACAAGGTAGAGACCGAAGACCCGCGCCCCGGCGTATATACCGACATCAACGGCAACACCGCCACCGCATGGGGCCTTATCATGGCCTCCGAAAAATGCGGACGCCCCCTCTTCCTCGGCTCCTACCCCATCACCCCCGCAACCGACATTCTCCATGAGCTCGCCAAGCGCAAGGACCTCGGTGTGAAGGCTTGCCAAATGGAAGACGAAATCGCCGGCGTATGCTCGGCCATCGGCGCAGCCTTCGCAGGCAACCTCGCTGTGACATCGACCTCCGGACCCGGCCTCGCCCTCAAGAGCGAAGGCATCGGCCTGGCCGTAATCGCCGAACTACCGCTGGTGGTAATCGACGTGCAGCGCGGCGGACCCTCCACCGGCCTTCCCACCAAGACCGAACAGACCGACCTCATGCAGGCCCTCTACGGCCGCAACGGCGAATCGCCCCTGGCCGTCGTAGCCCCCGCATCGCCCACCGACTGCTTCACCATGGCTTTCGAAGCCTGCCGCATAGCCATCGAGCACAGCACCCCCGTGATTCTGCTCAGCGACGCCTTCATCGGCAACGGCTCGTCGGCATGGCGCATACCCGAAGCCGACGAATATCCTGAAATCAAGACCCCCGACATACCCGCCGAAATGCTTGCCGACGGCACCTGGCGCCCCTATACCCGCCGCGAAAACCTCGGCCGCTACTGGCCCGTGGGAGGCACCGAAGGTGCTACCCACCGTCTTGGAGGTCTCGAAAAAGACGCCACTACCGGCGCCATATCCACCGACCCCGTCAACCACGAGAAAATGGTGCTCCTGCGCCGCGAGAAAATAGCCCGCATCGCCGACGACATTCCAGCCCTCGAAGTGCTCGGCGACCCCGATGCCGACACTATCCTTATCGGCTGGGGCGGAACATACGGCCATCTGCGCACCGCAGCCGAAGAACTCTGCCGCCAGGGCAAAAAAATCGCCTTCGCCCATTTCCGATACATCAATCCCCTGCCCGCCAACACCGGCGAAGTCCTTGCTCGATACAAGCGCGTCATCGTGGCCGAACTCAACACAGGCATGTTCGCCGACTATCTCCAGGCACGCTTCGCCGACCGCCAGATACTCCGTATCAACAAAATCCAGGGCCAGCCCTTCAGCGTAGGCGAAGTAGTCGAAAAAACCATCGAAATTATGAATGAAGAATGATGAATAACAGTTCATTCAATCCATAATTCATAATCCCTAATTCATAATTTAAAGAAATGGACTCTCAATATACAGCAGCCGACTATAAAAGCGAACAGGCCGTGCGATGGTGCCCGGGCTGCGGCGACCATGCAATCCTCAACACCCTCCACAAAGCAATGGCTACCCTGGGTGTGCCCCCGCACAAAACTGCCGTCATATCGGGTATCGGCTGCAGCTCGCGCCTGCCCTACTACATGAACACATACGGCTTCCACACAATCCACGGACGCGCCGCCGCCATAGCCACCGGCTACAAAGTGGCAAACCCCGAAATGACCGTATGGCAGATTTCGGGCGACGGCGACGGCCTCGCCATCGGTGGCAACCACTTCATACACGCCGTGCGCCGAAACATCGACATAAACATCGTGCTCTTCAACAACAAAATCTACGGCCTCACCAAGGGCCAGTACTCCCCTACGAGCGCACGCGGTTTCGTGTCGAAATCAAGCCCCTACGGCACCGTCGAAGACCCCTTCATTCCCGCTGAACTCGTATTTGGCGCCCGCGGCAACTTCTTCGCCCGAAGCATCGACGTAGAGCTCGCCACATCGCAGGACGTCCTCGCCGCGGCAGCCCGCCACAAAGGCACATCTGTAGTAGAAATCCTCCAGAACTGCGTGATATTCAACAACGGAATCCACAACGCCATCACCGACCGCGAAGTCCGCGCCGACCGAACAATCCTCCTCCGCCACGGCGAAAAAATGATATTCGGCAAAGACAAAAACAAAGGCCTCGTACGCGACGGATTCCTCCTCAAAGCCGTGACTATCGGCGAAGACGGATACACCATCGACGACGTGCTCGTTCACGACGCCCACACCGAATCCAACTTCCTCCACCAGCAGCTCGCCATGATGGACGGCGAGACACTCCCCCTCGCACTCGGCGTAATCCGCGACGTCGAAGCCCCCACATACGACGCCGGCGTCTCCGCCCAGGTGACCGAAGTCCGCGCCGCCAAAGGCTTCAACACCCTCCGCGACATGATCCTCGCCGGCGAAACCTGGACCGTCGAATAAAGCCAGAAAAACAACAATCGTTTAGACAGCAAATCTATATTAAACTCCCGCCGAAAGACATTATCTCTCGGCGGTAGTTTTTTGACAAACCCCATCTGTTAAAATGTATTAATAAGGCCATTTTAACACAAACCAACCGTCTCTATTCACATTTTTTTGTTTATATTTGCCAAAAATCCTTCTATCATACCTTGATTTAGCGACTATAGAACAACATAAAGTCATCAAAATCATCAATAACTTCGCTTTTAAACCATTTTAGCACATTAAATTAACCTTTTTCAACAATCCCACCATGAGAAAGCTATTGAAAGGCTTATTCCCAATCCTTACCGCATTGCTCTGTAACCCACAGAGTGTCAGCGCATTATCAGGGGGGGGTAATTCTGCACATCTGACCGACGGAATCGTTTACAAAGACAAGCATGTCCGATTTACAGTAGTATCAGATGGTCTTGTACGATTAGAATACTCTCCAAAAGGCAAATTCGTTGACGATAAATCGCAGGTAGCTGTAAACCGCCTTTATCCCGAATCCAATGCCAAAGTCATCTCCGACAAGCAGTATGTGACAATCCAGACTCCGAAACTGGAGCTGAAATACAAGAAAAACTCCGGGCCTTTCACCGCCGACAACCTTACGATAGAATCGCGGGGCGACATTAAACCTTTCTCTTGGCATCCCGGCATTGCCCAGAAAGAAAATCTAATGGGCACCACCCGCACTCTCGACCGATGGGACGGCCCCGACATCATGGTAAAAAACAAGGACGGCAAGTACGAGCCCAAACCGGGCCGACTTGAGACCGGCCTATTGGCTCGCGACGGCTGGACATTACTCGACGACTCGCGAAGCTACCTCTTCGACAACGACCCTGACCTCGAATGGGTTAAAGAACGCAAGAACAACAAAGGTTCGCAAGACTGGTACTTCATGGCCTATGGCAACGACTACAAAGGAGCCCTCAAAGACTTCACCACGCTTTCAGGCCAGATTTCACTTCCGCCCAGATATGCATTCGGCTACTGGTGGTCGCGCTGGTGGGCCTATTCCGAACATGAGTTCCGCGATCTAATCCAGAGTTTCAACGACTATCAGATTCCACTGGAAGTGCTCGTTATCGACATGGACTGGCACTACACCGATGCCGACCACGGAGGCTGGACCGGCTGGACGTGGAACCGCCGTTTATTCCCTGAACCAGAGAAATTCCTCAACTATCTCCGCGACAACAATCTGAAGGTAACACTAAACTTACACCCGGCTTCAGGCGTCAAGAAATTCGAAGCCGCATATCCCGACATAGCCCGCGAAAACGGCATTGACCCCGCAACGGAAAAAGACGTGCCATGGGTCACCTCCGACAAGCGCTTCATAAACAGCATATTCAAGCACATTCTCAACCCGATGACCGACCAGGGAGTCACATTCTGGTGGCTCGACTGGCAACAGGCCCTCTACGATTCGAAACTCGACAGTCTCAGCAACACATGGTGGCTAAACTATACTTTCTTCACTAAAATGGCAAAAGACCGTCCTGAGGTCCGGCCACTTCTTTACCACCGCTGGGGCGGTCTGGGTAACCACCGATACCAGATCGGATTCTCAGGTGACAACTATGTGACCTGGAAATCACTCGATTTCCTGCCATACTTCACATCAACAGCCGGAAATGTCTGCTACGGATTCTGGAGCCACGACCTTGGCGGCCACTATCTCGCACCCGGCGACACGACCACCAACCCCGAACTCTATGCCCGTGCCATGCAGTATGGAGCCTATAGCCCAATCATGCGCACACATTCCAACAAGAACCGCTATCTTGTTAAAGAACCGTGGAATTTCGACCGCCGCATATTCAGCAACATCCGTAATTCCATACAGCGCCGCTATCAAATGGCACCCTACATCTACACCATGGCGCGAAAGGCCCACGACACATCAGTTGCCCTGTGCCGCCCGATGTATTACGACTACCCCGATGCCGAAGAAGCATACGCACAGAAAAACCAGTACATGTTCGGCGACAACATGATAGTCAAGCCCGTCACAGCGCCCGTCGAGGCCGATGGATATGCCACTGTAGAAGTATGGCTTCCCGAGGGGCAATGGTATGAGGAAGCCACCGGTACCATGCTCGAAGGAGGCAAGACATATCAGCGCCGATTTAACATCGACGAAACTCCCGTCTACATCAAAGCCGGCTCCATTCTGCCATTCCACGCCGAAAAGGAAAGCACCCTGCGCTTCAACAACCCGGCTTATTCACTTACCGTATATCCCGGTGCCGACGGCTGCTTCACCATCTACGAAGACAACGGCAACGACCAGAAATACGAAACCGAATACGCCACCACAGATGTCTACTCCCGCCACGAGGGCAACAGACTCACCGTGAAAATAGCTCCCCGCAAGGGCTCGTATGCAGATATGCCGAAGTCGCGTCGCTTTCAGGTGAAAACAGTTGCTGTAGCCCAGCCAAAATCTGTGAGAATAGACGGAACCGACGCCACATTCACCTACGTGCCCGAAGAACTCGCTGTAATCATAGACCTTCCTGAAAAAGACTGCGACCGGGCCCGCACCGTCGAAATCGAATACCCCGACTCATACATGATTGCAGACGGCACGATCGGCAACATGAGCCGCTTCGTAAACGCATTCGGAAACATCAAGAACCGCTACGCGCGCCTTGAGGTAACCGAAGATTTCGGCCCGATGAGCATAATCTACGAAGCTATGGGCTACGCTCCCGAAAAAAATGCCGAACTGCTCGCCCAGTTCCGCGAGAGATTCGACCGCCTGCCCGAAATAGTAAAGGCTCAGCCGCTCGACGACAAAACTCGCGTATGGTTCCTCAACGCCGTCAATAAACCAGAGGCAGCCAAAGCTATAGCCGACGAAATGGCAGCCAAGGCAGCGGCTAAAGCAGCTTCCGAAGACAAAAAATAAGCCGACTCAGGCTTGCGTGGCAACGGAGGGTAAACACCCTCCGCAGCCACCGCTGTACACCTGACTCATAAATAAACTTCATTAATCACAACCTTTTTTCTAAAAACCACCGAACATGTCAAACAAGAAAAACGACGTGCTCCGGCTTTTCGGAATCCTCTTGCTATGGATAACCGCAGCCGGATTTACGACCTCGGCACAGACAGTGACCGGCACAATCACAGGTGACGATGACCTCCCGGTAGTGGGAGCCTCGGTAGTTGTCGACAACGCCAAGACCGGCGTCTCTACCGACCTCGACGGCAACTTCTCCATCAACGCCAAAATAGGACAGAAACTCACAATCTCTTGCGTTGGCTACCTATCCAAAACAGTCAAAATCGACAAAACCACCGGGCTCAATATCATCCTTGAGACCAATACAAGCCTGCTCAACGACGTCGTCGTGATCGGCTACGGACAAACCGAACGCAAGCGCGTAACCTCGGCCATCACCACAATCAAAGGCGACGACCTCGTGCAGGGCATCGGCGGCGCAACAGTAGCTACTGCCATGCAGGGTAAAATTCCTGGCCTTACCATCAACACTTCTAACAACCCAAACACCTCCAGCCCCGGCTTCCAGCTCCGAGGTGTAGCTTCAGTAAACTCATCGAAAGGCCCGCTTGTAGTAATCGACGGTATTCCCGGCGGCGACATTCGCTCTATCAACCAGGAGGATATCGAATCTATCGACGTGCTCAAAGACGCCTCGGCAGGAGCCATCTATGGTACTCGTGCCGCCGGCGGCGTTGTGCTTATAACCACCAAGAGCGGCAAAGCCGGCAGAACAACGGTGACATACTCAGCCGAACTCTCAATTGACCATATTCGCAAACGCCCCGAAATGCTTTCGCCTGAAGAATTCGTCGCCGAAGGTCTCGGTTACGACTACGGCTACCAGACCGACTGGTACGGCGAGCTCGTCAACGACAACGCATTCTCCAACAAGCACACTATGACCCTCAGCGGAGGCACCGAAAAAGCCAACGTATATGCCTCGCTCATGTACAACAACGACAACGGCCTCATCAAGAAAAATACTCGTACCGACTATTCGGGCCGCATCAACGCCAATTTCAAGGTTTTCGAAAACAAACTTGATATAGGCACACGTCTGCAGGTGCGCCAGTCGAACCGCAACAGCCTCGGCAACACATCGCGCCTCAACAATGCAATGACCCTCAACCCTACTATTCCCCTGATGGATCCCGAAAATCCCGATAACTACAACATTCAGTCCAACGGTCTTGGCGGTACAACAACCTCGCCAGTGGCCGACCTCGCATACCGCGACTTCGAAGGCCGCGATCAATGGATGACAGCTTCGGGAACTCTCAAATACAACATCCTTCCAGGATTCTCGGTGCAGGCAAGCGCCAATATCGACTACCGCCAATACCGCGCCTACGAATACCGCAGCCCCAAGCACCTAACATCTATCGAGACCGGCAAAAAAGGATATGCCAAGCACTCATACTCGCACGAGCTATACAACTCCTATGAAGCCTACGCATCATACCGCAAAGACTTCGGCCGTCACAACATCGACGCCGTGGCCGGCTGGAGCTTCTGGCAGAACTCAGGTGACAGTTTCAACGCCGAAAACTCCGACTTCACCATCGAAGGCGTAGGACCCTGGAACCTCGGCGAAGGCTCCGACCTCAAGGAAGGCATGGCTGGAATGGCTTCATACAAAGACCCGCGCCAGCGGCTGATAGCATTCTTCGGCCGAGCCAACTACTCCTACGACGAAAAATACCTCCTCTCTCTGTCATACCGCCGCGAAGGCTCCTCTAAATTCGGTGCTAACAACCGCTGGGGCAACTTCTGGTCCGTATCTGGCGGCTGGCGTATAATCCGCGAGGAATTCATGAAAGACATCGAATGGCTCAACGACCTCAAGATTCGCGCAGGCTACGGTGTAACCGGTAACAACGGTCTCCCATCCGGACTAACCACAACCCTGTTCACAAACTATGGCGAATACCCCTTCCAGGGCATCTGGCAGACCAGCTGGGGTCCACAGCGCAATGTCAACCCCGACATCAAGTGGGAGGAAAAACACGAACTTAACATCGGTTTCGACTTCGCAATGTTCAACAATCGCCTCTGGGGCCGCTTCGACTGGTACAAGCGCAAAGTAAACGACCTCATCTATCTGCTCAATGTGCCAGTTCCACCGAACGTACTCAAAACATGCTACTACAACGTAGGCTCACTCTCCAACAACGGTTGGGAAGTGGAACTCGGCGGCAACATCCTTGACACCAACGGCTGGCACTGGGATGCGACCGTTCGCGCATTCGGCAACAAATCAAGAATCGACAATCTCGGCTATGAAGGCGCATATGTCAACTCCGACAACCTTCCTGACCCCGGCAGCCCGGGTGCCGTCACACGAATCAGCGCCAAAAGCAATATTGGCGAATTCTGGGTATACCGCCACGCCGGCTTTGACGACGACGGTAAATTCCTGATCTACGACCAGGAAAACAATATCGTGCCCGCAGAGAAAAATCTGAACGTCGACAACCGTGTCTACAAAGGCAACGCTCTGCCGAAAGTAATCCTTTCATTCGACACTCAGGTGAAATACCGCGACTTCGATCTCGGCATACAGCTGCGCTCTTGGCTCGACTTCGACATCTATAACGGTTTCGTGATGTACAACGGCATAGGCGACGGAAGCCAGAAAAACATGCTCCGCGATTACTACTACGACCATAAATTTATCAAAGATAACACCAAGGTCATATCCGACTACTTCCTCGAAGACGGCTCATTCCTCAAAATCGACGCCATCACTCTCGGATACACTCTCAACGCCGCCAAATTCAACAAATATGTGCAGAAGATACGTCTCTACGTCACAGCACGCGACGTAGCTACTTTCACCAAGTACAAAGGCTACAACCCCGAAGTCAACATCAACGGCCTCTTCCCCGGCATCGAATGGCCTTCAGTCACATATCCGCAGTCGACCCGGTTTACATTCGGCGCACAATTAACATTTTAATATCTGAACAGTCATGAAACTCAAAAGAATAATATCGGCTCTGACTCTATCCGGCATGCTGGCCTGCACAAGTTCGTGCGACCTGCAGGAAGAATACTACTCTGAGACCACCCCCGACACTTTCATCACTTCCGAAGCAAACATATACTCCCTGATGAGCCGCGTGCTCGTACACTGGAAGACATATCTGGGAAGCACTCGCTGGGAAGGACAGGAAATGACCACCGACGAATTCATCTGCCCCACTCGCTCTTCGGGCGACTGGGCCAACGGCGGTTTCTTCGTGCGACTGCACAACCACACATGGCGCCCCACAGACTCATTCTCCAACAACAACTACTACGAAAGTATGCAGGGCGTGGCTCGCTGCAATCAGGTAATCCAGCAACTGCAGAGCACAGACTATGCCGGCCTCGGACTAACCGAAGCCGACCGCGCCGACCACATAGCCCAGATGGAGACCCTCAAAGCATATTTCTATATGCGCTGTCTCGACTACTATGGCGGTGTACCCCTCTACAATCCCGGCGATACCGAGAACAAACCACGCGCTACCGCTCTCGAAACATTCAAATACTGTGAAAACATCTTTAAAGACGCATGCAAGAACCTCAAACCCAAGGCCGCGCTTGGCGCTTCGGAAGAAGGATACCTGTCGCGAGCAGCCGCTGCCACCCTGCTTGCTGAACTTTACTTCAACGCTGAAGCATATATCGGCGAAGCACACTTCAACGAAGCTGCAACTTTATGTCAGGACATCATTTCCGGCGTATACGGCCCCTACGACCTCGACCCGACATGGAACGGCATTTTCTCTTTCAACAATGATAAATCGCCCGAAATGATCTGGTGCTGCCCCTCCGAATACGTGCACATGGAGTTCAACTGGTATTACCGCAACTTCATGCCTTACAACATCAAGAAATACTTCAACAACGCCTATGTGGCTTCCGGATACAACGGCTACTGCCTCGCGCCATCGCTCGACCCCGCAGGCCAACCATATTCCGTCACAAACCCCGAAATAAAGCTTGGAAGCCCGTTTGCAAAATTCCATAAAAAAGACCTCCGCAAGAAGGTATACCGCTACAAAGGCAACGGCGAATATGTAGGCATGTTCCTCTTCGGCGAACTCGTCAACAACGTCACCGGCGATGTTGTCACCGGCAACAAGGAAGACAAAGGCAAAGCCATAAATCTGCGTGACCAGGTATACAACTACGTCAAGAACCCCAACCCGACATCGGACACTCCATCGAAAATAACCGATGCATGCGAAAGCTGCGGCGTGCGACTGCTTAAATTCCCCATTCCAAACGACAACGACGTCGAAATGACATGGACAGCAGACTTCCCCGCCGTCAGATTAGCCGAGGTATACTACACCCTGGCTGAATGCAAATATCGCGCCGGCGACAAGAAAGGCGCATGCGAACTCTTCAACAAAGTACGCGCCCGCAACTTCAAAGACGGCAATGACCCGGACCCCTGCACCGAAGCCAACCTCGACTTCTACCGTATCGCCGACGAATGGATGATCGAATTCCTTGGAGAAGGACGCCGCCGCACCGACCTCATCCGTCTCGGCTTCTTCATCACCGAAAAATGGTGGGATCACGAACCCAGCAACGATAAAAATCTGCTGCGTTTCCCCATCGGCGACACCCAGCTCTCCGCCAACCCACTGCTCAAGCAGAACCCCGGGTATGGTGGCACCGAGCTCTCTCCTGAAGAAATCTAACCGCACAACAGCCGGGAGCTGTTTGCTCCATTCGCTACAGCTCCCGGTTTAAACACCATTAACCATGAAAAAAATAATACGAACCGTCTCTTTTTGTATGGCTATGGCAGCTGTCTGCCAGCCAAGCATGGCCTCGAACCCGTCAAAAATGTCACTTGAAGCACGCCAGGCGATTGATAATATCTACTATCAGGCGGCCAAAGGCGATGCCCGTGTTATGGCCGAAGCTGATAATAATCCGGTAGGCATAATCTTCAGACTTCAGCCCGGCCAATCGGCTCAAGACCTTAATATACCCGGTCTTCGGATCGTAACAACAGTCGAAAACATTGTAGTTGCGGCCATTCCTCTCACTCAACTCGACAACCTGGCCGACATTGATGCAGTATCGTCAATAGAACTATCTCAGATGTCCGAGCCAGATATGCTATTCGTGCGCATGGGCGCCATGACAGGAGTCAGCAAAGTTCATACAAATCCTTTGGGCGAACTTAACCAGCCCTATCTGGGCGAAGGCGTTGTTGTTGGCCTTCTTGATACCGGACTCGACCCCAACCACATCAACTTCCGTACAGGCGCAAACTATGAGGACACCAGAGTCAAAGGCATATACACTTTCTACGGCAGTACAGGCATACCTAACGACGCTCTGACGACGCCCGACGAAATAAAAGCATTCACAACCGAATATAAAAACAAAAACCATGGCACACATGTACTCGGTATAATGGCCGGAGGCTACAGCGGCCCCGGCTACTGGCACGATTACGATTTCGGAACCCCGGACTCGCTGAAAACCGAAGAGCAAAACAACCGTACCGACTTCAAAGACCTCAATCCCAATAATACCAAACCGATGCCTTACTACGGCATCGCTCCCAAGGCAGAAATCATAATCGGCTGCGGCGACCTATACAGCAACTCGCAGATTGTAACAGCTCAAAAAGTTATCGAATATGCCGAATCTGTAGGCAAGCCTTGTGTGGTAAACTACTCAATGGGGTCTCAGATGGGGCCAAAAGACGGAACCGGCGCCTTTGCGGAAGCTATGACAAAATTAGGCGAAAAAGCCATAATATCGTGGTCTTCAAGCAACGACGGCGACAAGAAGGCATATCTAAGCGAAATTCTTGGCGCAAAACCCTCTTTCAAGACCACTATCCTGCCCAAAAAAGACAACGGAGCCACAGGTGCTTTCGAATTTTGGGCCAATGATGACAAAGCTCTGAAAGTACGATTGTTCGTCTACGATCCCGAAGAATACGACGAGTACGATATTGCCGTATTCAATGGCGCCACAGAAGGAACCACTTTCCTGACTGCTGAAAAAATATCCGAACAGAGCCTTAACAATATATTCAACGGAACAATCAGCGTCAATTCCCAGGTAATCGGGCAAAACAATCGTTTTCAGGTTTATATAAAGCTCAGCGACGACTATCGCATGAACAACCTTCCCGCCGGCAATCTACCCCGCCTGGCTGTAGAGATAACAGGATATACTGGCCAGCGTGTAGATGCAAACGCAAATAGCACACTTCTCGAATTCTCGAACTGTAACGATACAGACTTCGTAAACGGAAGCAACATCATGTGTATCAACAACTCTGCTACCATAAAAGGGAATTTCGCTATCGGAAGTTATGTGCCGCGCGACTGCCAGATTCAGATAAATACCACGACCGGCAAGGAACGCGCCCGCTACTATGCCGGCTGGGAAATGCCCCTCGATATTGCTGAAAGTTCGGGCTTTGCAACTTTGGCTGACGGACGCAAACTCCCACACACATGCGCTCCCGGCACTGATGTCGTCTCGTCTAACAATCGATATATAAGTAATCCCACATCCGAAGCAAACGCCTACACCGAATTCGGCGGTCAGAAATATTATTGGCGCATGATGAGCGGCACATCAATGTCATGCCCGGCATTCTCAGGCATAGCAGCTCTTTGGCTCGAGGCAGATCCGACTCTCAGCTACTCCGACATAAACAAAGTCCTCAAAAAGACATGTAAGAAAGACAAATGGGTAGAAGCCAGACCCGAGCGCTGGGGAGCCGGAAAAGTCGATGCATATGAAGGCATGAAATATGTACTCGCCAATAAGACCAGCGGCATTCCATCGAATCTTATCGAAGAAAATAAAATAATGGTGTCGCGTGTCGGTAACAACAGATTTGAGGTCACAGTAGGCATGGAACAAACATTCTCTGTAGACGTCACCGCATTGTCGGGTCTTACTGTTGCCAAAGCCCAAGGCGTCAATACCGTTGCAATCGATGTATCCGGATTAGCCAAAGGCATATACATCTTGACAGCCCATAACGATAATATGCGCCATTCTACCAAAATTGTGGTTCGCTGACAAAAGATATTTGTTTTGGGTTGGACGACTTGAAATAAAGTTAGTAGGACGGTAAGTCGTCTATCGCGGTCCCGGAACATTCGCTGAAACACGCAATGTTCCGGGATTATTTACTTACCGGACCTTATTTGCGCGTGCATGTTTTTTTTTGTAATTTTGCGCAAAATAATGCACTGATATGATAGACAAGATAAACGCCCTTCGTGCCGAACTGGCCGCTCTCGCCGCAAACGGCGAAGGTGCCGACGTAGAAGCACTGCGTATCAAATATTTAAGTAAAAAAGGCGCTATTTCGGCGCTGATGAACGATTTCCGCAACGTTGCCGCCGAACAGAAGCGCGAACTCGGCCAGGCTCTCAACGAACTCAAAAATTTTGCCACCGACACCATCAATTCGCTCCGCGAGGCCGCAGAGGCCGGCCGCGCCAAGGCCGACGTGCCCGACCTTACCCGCACGGCAGCACCCGTAGCCCTGGGCACACGCCACCCGCTGTCGCTTGTGCGCGAGCAGATTATCGACATTTTCCGCCGCCTCGGCTTCACCATTGCCGAAGGCCCCGAAATAGAAGATGACTGGCATGTGTTCGAAAGCCTCAATTTCGCCGCCGACCACCCCGCGCGCGACATGCAGGACACTTTCTTTATCGGCCGCAACCCCGATGTGCTCCTGCGCACACATACCTCGAGTGTGCAGACCCGCGTGATGACTTCGCAGAAGCCCCCTATCCGCATCATCTGCCCGGGCCGTGTGTATCGCAACGAGGCTATATCGGCCCGCGCGCACTGCTTCTTCCACCAGCTCGAAGCGCTCTACGTAGACCACAATGTGACCTTCGCCGACCTTCGCCAGACCCTGCTCTACTTCGCCCGCGAAATGTTCGGACCGCAGACCGAAATCCGCCTCCGCCCCAGCTACTTCCCCTTCACCGAGCCTTCGGCCGAAATGGATATCAGCTGCAACCTCTGCGGCGGCAAGGGCTGCTCTTTCTGCAAGGGCACCGGCTGGGTCGAAATCCTCGGCTGCGGCATGGTAGACCCCAATGTGCTCGAAGCCTGCGGCATTGATTCGAAAGAATACACCGGCTTCGCACTCGGCATGGGCATTGAGCGTATCACCAACCTCAAATATCAGGTGAAAGACCTCCGCATGTTCTCCGAGAACGATGTCCGCTTCCTCGAAGAGTTCACCGCTGCAAAATAATGAAACAGTCGGAGCGCTACAAGGCGGTTATCGGGCGGTTTGAGAAGGAAATGCCGGTCGTGCAGACCGAATTGCATTACGAGAACCCCTACCAGCTGCTTGTGGCGGTGATTCTGTCGGCCCAGTGCACCGACAAGCGTGTCAACATGGTGACTCCGGCGCTTTTCGAGGCCTACCCTACTGCCGACGCTCTTGCCGCAGCCTCTCAGGAAGAGATATATGGCTATATAAAGTCTGTATCATACCCCAACAACAAGAGCAAGGCTCTTCTGGGCATGGCGCGCAAGCTTACGGCCGACTTCGGCGGCCGTGTGCCCGACGACATGGAGTCGCTGACGAGCCTGCCGGGCGTAGGCCGCAAGACCGCCAATGTAATTCTCTCGGTCATCTACGGGCAGGCGGCCATGGCGGTAGACACACATGTGTTCCGCGTAGCCGAGCGCATAGGCCTCACCACCCGCAGCCGCACTCCTTTGGCGACAGAGAAGACGCTGATGGAAAATATTCCGGCCGAAGTCGTGGCCCGCGCCCACCACTGGCTCATACTCCACGGCCGCTACGTGTGCAAGGCCCGCAAGCCCGAATGCGGCAAGTGCTTTCTGGCCGACGTATGCCGATACCGCGAGCGCGAAGACGCCAAGGCGGCCCGTGCCATAGCAAAAGCCAAATCTCTTGCCGATATAGATTGAAGCAATGGACGAAAGCAACGTTTTCATTTTCACCATCGAGGTCGTAGGCACTATCGCCTTCGCCATTTCGGGCATACGCCTTGCGGCCGCCAAGAATTTCGACTGGTTCGGCGCCTACGTCGTAGGCCTTGTCACGGCCATCGGCGGCGGTACGCTCCGCGACGTTCTTCTGGCCGTGCCCGTGTTCTGGATGCAGAACTCAATGTTTCTCCTTGTGACCCTTATCTCACTGATATCGGTAATCATATTCCGCCGGGCCCTTGTCGGAGGCATGCGCACGCTCTTCATATTTGACGCAATCGGCCTTGCGCTCTTCGTGGTCGTCGGCATCGAAAAAAGTTTCGCCGCAGGCTACCCCGAATGGGTGGCGATAGTGATGGGTATCATCACAGGCTCCTTCGGCGGCGTCACGCGCGATATTCTCATCAACGAGGCTCCGCTTTTCTTCAAGAAAGACATCTACGCCACAGCCTGCCTCGCTGGAGGCGTTGTCTACTGGCTGGTAGACTTTATCCCGGGGCTGCCGCAGATGGTGCCTCAGATAGCATGTGCCGTAGCAGTAATCGGCCTGCGCATAGCCGCCGTGCACTACAACTGGTCGCTCCCTATCCTCAAAGTGCCCCCGGAGGACCTGCCTAAGAAATTATGAATTATGGATTATGAATTATGAATTCGATTAAATCCATAATGTCAAGATAATGGTTTTCGACAACGTGCATTTATCTTAACTTTATCGACTTCTTTAACACTTTCAACTCCACTAAATGAAGGAACAGCTCGGCCAGTTTATACGGTATTGCATTGTCGGCGTGCTCAACACGCTGGTGACTCTCGGCGTGATTTATCTCTGCAAATCCATGCTTGGCTGGAATCTGTATGTGAGCAACGCTCTGGGCTATATTGCCGGAGTAACCAATTCTTTCTTCTGCAACAAACAGTGGACCTTCAAATCGAAAGGCGCCTACCGCCGCGAGGCACTGCGCTTTGTCGTCGGCTTCGGCGTATGCTATGCCCTTCAGTTCGTGCTCGTATGGATGCTCACACAATCCGACTTCGGGTCATACGATTTCCGCATTCTCGGCATCGTAATATCCGGCTACGGCATCGCCACTCTCCTGGGAAACATTGTCTATACACTCGCAAATTTCGTATTTAATCGCCTCGTCACCTTCCGATAATATTTTATTGAAATATTTTTACTAAATTTGCCTCTTGCGAAGCTCCGAACGAACAACGGGAGCATGCAGGAGGTTCTTTATATACTAACGTTTCAACTAATTCGGAATGAAGCTCCATAATCAATACCGCAAACTGCGCTCCGGCGCCGTGGCAGTCCTTATCGCCGCGGCCGGGCTGTCTGTGCCTGTGGCAGCGCAGCAACCGATGGTCTCAGCCGATGCCACAGTGACACTGCCCGGCATCGTTCCTCTCGATTCATGCCGCGCAATGGCGCTTACCAACAACAAACAGCTCCAGATGGCCCGTCAGAGAGTCGTCAAAGCCGAATATCAGAACAAAGAGGCTTTCGCAGCATATCTGCCGTCAATCGATTTCGCGGGCGGTTATCTGTATAACCAGCGCAAGATTTCGATGTTCGACTCCGACCAGATGCTCCCCATCAAGAGCTTCGACCTCCAGACACAGTCGTATCAGTTCGAGCTGGTCAAGAATCCCGTCACCGGCGAGCCTATAAAAGGCCCCAACGGGCAGTATATACCCGCAAACGTGGCCTATCTGCCTAAAGAAGCGCTCGAGTACGACATTCACAACGTATTCTTCGGCGCCGTCACCCTCACCCAGCCGGTATATATGGGCGGAAAGATTGTGGCTATGAACAAGCTCACCAAAGCCGCCGAAGGCGCCGCTCGCGAGCTCGAGACAAATGCCACTGAAAATGTAATATACGCCGTCGACGCGGCATACTGGCAGGTTGTGTCGCTCAAGGCCAAACGCGAGCTCGCCGTGAGCTACGTCAATCTTCTCGACTCGCTCAGCCACAACGTGCACCTCATGCTCAACGAAGGTGTGGCAACACGCTCTGACGCTCTCAGCGTCGATGTGAAGCTCAATGCCGCCCAGGTCGACCTCGTAAAAGTGGAAAACGGCCTTGTGCTGTCGCGCATGGCTCTCGCTCAGGTCTGCGGCCTGCCGGTGAACACCGTCTTCACCCTCGCCGACGAAGACAATAAAAACGCCGTGCCGAGCGCAAGCATTGCCTCCGAAGAAGGCTACGACATGGAAAGCGTCTACGCACGCCGCCCCGACCTGCGCGCCCTCGAGTATGCCGTCGAGGCCGCTAAACAGCAGAAGCGGGTAGCTCTCTCGGCCATGCTCCCCAACGTGGCTCTCATCGGGTCATACGAAGTGTCGAACCCCAACCTCTTCGACGGCTTCAAGAAGCGCTTCAAGGGCCAGTTCTCTGTCGGAGCGATGGTGAGCATTCCGATATGGCACTGGGGCGGAAACCGCGCCAAATACAAGGCCGCCGAAGCCGACGAGAACATACGCCGTCTCGAGCTGGCCGACGCCCGCGAAATGGTGAGCCTTCAGGTAAACCAGGCCGCTTTCAAGACTCAGGAGGCATGCAAAACCTACGAAATGACGATGACAAACCTCACCAAAGCCGATGAAAATCTGCGCACCGCCACTCTCGGATTCCGCGAAGGCGTCGCTACGGCCGACAACGTCATGGAAGCCCAGACTGCATGGCTCAAGGCTCACTCCGAGCAAATCGACGCCATGATAGAGGTGCAGCTCTGCCAGACATATCTCAGCAAGGCCCTCGGAACGCTTTATTAGGCTATTAAGCCGCCAGGCAGACAGGCCGATAAGCTTTTTTATCAAAAAAAAGAAAACTAAAACATAAACACAATATGACACAGAGTCAAAACCAGGAAAAACGGGCCAATAAGACCCTGCTGATTACCATGGGTGTGGTCGTCGTGGCTGTTGCAATCATAGCCGTGGTCGGATTCATATTCATGAATCGCCCCGACTCTTACATAGAAGGGCAGGTTGAAGGCACCAATATCCGCATTTCGGGCAAACTTGCCGGACGCGTACAGGAATTCTACGTGCAAGAAGGCGATACCGTGCATGCAGGCGACACCCTCGTGCGCATACACTCGTCGATTGTTGAGGCTCAGCTCGGCCAGGCCGAGGCCATGCGCGAAGTAGCAGCAGCACAGAATAAAAAAGTGGACGCCGGCACCCGCATGCAGATTGTCAATGCCGCCGCCGACCTCCTCCGCCAGGCAGAGGCCGCCGTTACCATCACAAAGAAGACCTACGACCGCATGGAACGTCTCTTCTCCGAAGGCGTCATCGCCGAGCAGAAACGCGATGAGGCCAAAGCAGCCTACGACGCCGCCGTGGCCGCACGCGACGCCGCCGCAAGCCAGCTCTCGCTTGCCAAAGCAGGCGCCCAGAAAGAAGACAAGGAGTCGGCCCAGGCTCTCGTACAAGCTGCCGGCAGCGGTGTGAAACAAGTCGAAGCCGTGCTCGAAGACAGCTATCTCACAGCGCCTTTCGACGGTTCCATAGACCAGATATACCCCGAAGTGGGCGAACTTGTGTCGCTCGGCGCTCCTATCATGAGCCTTCTCAAAAGCGACGACCGCTGGGTGACATTCAATGTCCGCGAAGAACTTCTCAACGAGCTTCCTATCGGCAAGGAAATCAAGGTGATGATTCCGGCTCTCGGCAAAAAAGAAATAAACGTAAAGATATACTACGTGCGCGACATGGGCAGCTACGCCACATGGCGCTCCACTAAGTCGACAGGCAGCTACGACAGCCGTACATTCCAGATCAAGGCCCGCCCCACAGAAGATGTACCCGGCCTGCGCCCCGGCATGTCGGCCGTCTTCGAGCAACCGGATTACAAGTAATTTAAGTAATAAGTAAGAAGTGATAAGTAATAAGGAGTAAGAAATAAGGAATAAGGAATAAGTAGTAAGTGCTAAGGAACAACTCCTAACTTCTAACTCCCAACTTCTAACCCCTCCTCCCCCATCCACACCGACGAATGAACAGTTTCGTTTCAGGCATAAAGCGGGAAATACACCGCATGTGTTCGCGGAAGATGTATATCTTCGGCATGGTTATCGTGCCGATTTTCATTGTCATATTCTTCCTCGACCTCCTCTCGCCGGGGCTTCCCGAGCATGTGCCGACAGCAGTGGTAGACCTCGACCACTCAACGATGAGCCGCAGCGTCACCCGCTCGTTACGCGCTCTGCAGCTCCTCGACATATGCAAAGATGCCGAAAGCTACGACCAGGCCCTCGACCAGGTACGCGCCGGAGAGACATTCGGATTCTTCGTCATTCCGGCTAACTTCGAGAAAGACGCCCTCAGCGGCAACACACCCACCCTCGAATACTACACCAACATGACCTACTTCGTGCCCGGCACGCTCTCGTTCAAGGGCTTCAAGACCGTAGCCGTAGCTACGGCCGGAGGCGTGGTGCAGCAGACCCTTGTCAGCATGGGTGTCGACCCGCAGAACGTTGCATCTATCATTCAGCCGGTGGTAATAGACCAGTTCCCGCTCAACAACCCGTGGATGAACTACTCCTATTACCTCACGCCGTCGTTCTCAATGGCAACACTGGCTCTGATGATAATGCTCATGACCGTCTTCTCCATAACCATGGAGATTAAAGACGGCACATCGCCCCGCTGGCTCGCCACAAACGGCGGCAGCATGCTCCAGGCCGTTATCACCAAGCTTCTGCCCCAGACCGTGGTCTTCATGGCAGTGGGCCTCTTCATGCTCTGGCTAATGTTCGGCTACTCCGATTTCCCCATGAACGGCAGCATCTTCTGGCTAATCGTTGCAACCTTCCTGCTCGTCACAGCCTCGCAGGGCTTCGGCCTGTTTGTGTGCTCGGTGGTGCCCAATCCGCGCCTCTCGTTCAGCCTCTGCGCGCTTTTCGGCATTCTGTCGTTCTCGTTCACCGGCTTCTCCTTCCCGGTGCAGAGCATGTATGGCGGTCTGGCCGTCTTCAGCTGGCTCGCCCCGATACGCTACTGGTTTCTCATCTACATCAACGAGGGCCTCGACGGTGTCGGGCTATACTACGCGCGCTTCTACTTCGTGGCTCTCATTCTATTCCCATTCGTGGCCTGCGTGCTGCTGAGACGCCTCAGGAAAGCATGTCTCAACCCCGTTTATGTTCCTTAATATGAATGCACTCGGCTATATCAGAAATTGGTTCGCCGCTCTGGGGCGCGTGTTCCGCCGCGAACTGCGGCATATCATCAAAGACCCCGGAGTACTGCTGTTTTTCATAGCGCTGCCGCTGGCCTATCCGGTGGTCTACACCCTCATATACAACCCCGAAGTTGTCCGCAAACTGCCCGTGGCGGTCGTAGACGAATCCATGACCGCCGCCTCGCGCGACTTCGTCCGCAAAGCCTCCGCATCGCCCTCGATAGACATCTATGCCTACTGCCCCAACATGGCCGACGCCAAAGCCCTAATGGCCGAAGGCAAGGTATTCGGCATAATGAAGATTCCGGGAAATTATGCCAAAAAACTCGGAAACAACCAGCAGGCACACGTCGAGTTCTATGCCGAAATGAGCCTTCTGCTGCGCTACCGCACCTTTGTATCTGCCCTCACCGACCTGCAGATAGAAATGATTTCCGAAATAACAGGCGAAAAACTGCAGATGGCCGGGCTTCATTCGCTCGCCGGAGACGCCTCGGCACCGGTGAAAAGTGAGAGCAACTTCCTGGGCGACACCGAGCAGGGTTTCGCATCATTCGTCATACCCGGCATTGTAATTCTCATACTCCAGCAGAGCATGATACTCGGCATAACCCTTCTCGGAGGAACATCGCGCGAACGCCGGCGCCTAAACGGCGGCATAGACCCGCAGGAAGTGCCGAACGCGCCCGTTTCGGCCACCATATGGGGAAAAGCGCTGTGCTACACCGTATTCTACATTCCGATGACGGTCTATATACTCCGCTTCATTCCCGAAATGTTCAATCTGCCGCACTACGGCCACCCCGTAGACTACTATCTCTTCATCTTCCCAATGCTCCTGGCGACAGCATTCCTGGGCCTTACACTCAACTACTTCATGAAGCAGCGCGAGAGCGCCTTCATCATCATAGTATTCACTTCGGTGGTATTCCTCTTCCTTTCGGGGCTCACATGGCCACGCTACGCAATGAGCCCGCTCTGGACATGGATCGGCAACTGTGTGCCCGCCGTATGGGGCGTAGAAGGCTTTATCCGCATCAACAGCAACGCCGCCACCCTCCCCGAAGTAGCCCGCGACTACACCGCCCTCTGGCTCCTCACCGCCGCATACATGCTCACCGCTTTACTCGCAACTTCGTTGCTCCGTAAGCAGAATTAATAATTAATAATTAATAATTAATAATGTAGAATTATTAACACTTATTACTACAAGAAGCCCTTCTTTCCCTGTCAATCAACACCAAATTATTCATTAATAATTATTAATTCTCAATTCTCAATTATAAAAATGGCTGGAGTAAAAGGTCTTATGAAAGACACGGCAATCTATGGGGTCAGCTCAATCATCGGGCGATTCCTCAACTGGCTGCTCGTGCCGCTATATACCATCATGTTTCCCGTGGCAGATTACGGCGTCGTCACACTCGTTTACTCCGTCGTTGCCCTCGCCCTGGTCATTCTCACATACGGCCTTGAGACCGGATTCTTCCGCTTCGCCAACCACGAACGCTGGAAAGACCCCCTCGAAGTCTACTCCACATGCCTCGTATCGCTGGCTGTGACATCGACAGCCTTCGTGGCTCTCGTAGCCGCCTTTATCAGACCGGCCACACACTGGCTCGAATGCGACGGACACCCCTCCTTCGTGCTCATGATGGCCGTATGCGTGGCCCTCGACGCCTTCCTCGCCATACCCTTCAGCTACCTGCGATTCGCCAAGCGGCCGCTGCGATTCGCAACAATACGCCTCGTCAACATCGCCGTCAACATCGGCCTCAACCTCTTCTTTATCCTCCTCTGCCCCTGGCTGATGAAGCACGCGCCCGCCACAGTCGGCTGGTTCTATCGCCCCGACTTCGGCATCGGCTACATCTTCCTTGCCAACCTCATAGCTTCGGTGGTAAACCTCGTCATGATGACACCCGAGCTGCGTGGATTCGCCTGGAAATTCAACAGCCGCCTCTGGCGCGAAATCCTCGCATACTCCGCCCCTCTGCTCGTGCTCGGCGTGGCCGGAATCATGAACCAGACCATCGACAAGATAATGTTTCCGAGCCTCGTTGCCGACCCGGCCGACGCCATGTACCAGCTCGGCATCTACGGCGCCAACTACAAGATTGCCGTCGTCCTCCTCGTATTCCTGCAGGCCTTCCGCTTCGCCTACGAGCCCTTTATCTTCGCCCGCAGCAAAGACGCCGGCGAGGGTAAATTCCAGGCCTACCGCGACGCTATGAAATACTTCGTCGCCTTCGCCCTCCTCATATATCTCGGCGTGATGTTCTACCTCGATTTCGTGCGCTACCTCATATCCCCGCGCTACTTCAGCGGCCTCGCCGTGGTGCCTGTAGTGATGATGGGCGAGCTATTCTTCGGAATATTCTTCAACCTCTCGGTGTGGTATAAACTCACCGACCGCACAGTCTACGGCATGTGGTTCTCTCTCGTCGGGTTGGCCGTCACAGTGGTGCTCAACGTCCTTTTGGTGCCCCGCATAGGCTACATGGGCTGCGCCATCGGCTGCCTCGGCAGCTACGGCACCATGATGCTCGCAAGCTACTTCATCGGCAATAAAAAATACCCGATAGGCTACCCGACAGGCCGCATACTGTCATACTTCGCCGTCGCCGCCGTGCTCTACGTCGCCGGCGTGCAGGGCGTCAACGCCATCGGCGCCCACACCGTGCTCAAATGCGCAATCCGACTGGTGCTTCTGGGCCTCTTCGTGGCATACTTCGTTCGAATCGAAGGCATAACACTCAAATCCCTCGCAGGCCCTCTGGCCTCGCGTCTGCGCCGCCGATGAAAATTGCCATAATAAACCACAGCGACAGCCGCGGAGGCGCCTCCGTTGTGAGCATGCGCCTCATGAAGGCCCTTGCCGCCGAGGGCGCCGACGTATCTATGATTGTGACGCACAAGGCCGGAAACGACCCCGATGTACACGTCGCCGCAAGGCCCCTCAGACAGAAAATACCATTTCTCCTGGAGCACGCCCGCATTTTCGCCGCAAACGGGTTCACCCGCCGCGACCTCTTCGCCGTATCGATAGCCTCCGACGGACTCCCGATTTCGGAATTGCCGCAGGTGCGCCGGGCTGATGTCGTGATGCTCAACTGGGTCAATCAGGGCATGCTCGACTTCGATGAAATAGCCCGCATCATAGCCATGGGAAAAACCGTGATATGGACCATGCACGACATGTGGAACCTCACCGGAATATGCCACCACGCTGGCACATGCACCCGCTACAGCCTAACCCCCGGCTGCGGCATGTGCCCTCTGCTCCACCGCCGCGCTGCCGAAAACGACCTCTCGCGCCGCACATGGCACCGCAAGCAGGCGCTCTACAGCCGCGGACGCATCGTCTTCGTGGCTGTCAGCTCATGGCTCGGGCGAAAATGCGCCGAAAGCTCCCTTATGGGCGACGCTATCGTCGAGGTTATTCCAAACGCTTTCCCCGTCGACGAATTCTACATCATCCCCCGCCGCAAACGTGCCGAACTCGGCCTCCCCGAAGGCAAAAAACTCATTGTGATGGGCGCCGCACGCCTCGACGACCCTGTGAAAGGCCTCGATCTCGCCATCGAGGCCCTCAACCGCCTCGCCGACAGCGGCCGGACCGACGCTCACGCCGTCTTTTTCGGCGCCATACGCGACCCTCACGCCCTCGACGGCCTACGCCTGCCGCACACCGCCCTCGGCCCCGTAGCCGACAAGGACTTCCTCCACGAGCTTTATGCCCACGCCACTGCCGTACTTTCGTCTTCGCTCTATGAAACCCTGCCCGGCACCCTCATCGAAGGTCAGGCCGCAGGCTGTTTCCCCGTAAGCTTCGGCGAAGGAGGACAGGCCGACATAATCGACCACGGCACAAGCGGATACATAGCCCGCTACCGCGACACCGACGACCTCGCCCGAGGTCTCGAGACTGCTCTCGACGGCCGCTTCGACCCCGAGCTACTGCGCCGACACGTCGAAGAGCGTTTCAGCTCGCAAGCCGTCGCCCGTCAATACCTCCGGCTGCTGAACATTTAGGCTTCCGAAGTGTTGTATAGGATAGAAATTAACCTAAAACACTACGAAATGGAAGCAAAAAGCATTAAAGGCACTCGTACCGAACACAACCTTCTCGCATCTTTCGCCGGCGAAAGCCAGGCTCGTTCTCGCTATACTCTCTTCGCTCAGAAAGCCAAGGAAGAAGGCTACGAACAGATTGCGGCAGTGTTCCTCGAGACTGCCGAACAGGAACTGAGCCACGCGCGCATGTTCTTCAATCTCCTCGAAGGCGGAACAGTCGAAATCCATGCCGCATATCCCGCCGGTGTCGTTGCCGACACCAAGACCAACCTTGCCGAAGCCGCCGCCGGCGAACGCGAGGAATGGGGCGAACTCTACGAAAACTTCGCCAAAATAGCTCAGGAAGAAGGTTTCCCGCAGATTGCCAACACCTACCGCCTCATCGCCAAGGTAGAGCAGATGCACGAAGCCCGCTACATCAAACTGATGGAACGTCTCGAAACCGGCACCGAATTTGAAGAAGCCGAACCCGTCGAATGGATGTGCCGCCAGTGTGGTTTCACCATCACCGCAAAGGCAGCCCCCAAACGCTGCCCCGTCTGCGGCCGCGACCAAGGCTGGTTCCAGCGCAAAGCCGATAATTATTGAGCTGTTGGGCTGACGGGCTGACAAGCTGTTGGGCTGACAAGCTAACGGACGAAGCGCAAAGCGCTTCAATATTCACACAACCTGGGGTGTAGGCGCAAAGCGTCCATACCCCAGTTTTTTGCGCCCAACAACATTAAACCGATGTATAATAACCGTGTATAATAGCGGTAGG
>CAJTOB010000033.1 GCA_910578035.1 uncultured Muribaculaceae bacterium | reverse complement strand
CTCAGTTAGCGGCTTAGCCTAGGATGAACAACCTCAAATTTTACCGAATCATTGTCAATAAAATAGTAAAAGAAATGCAAAACAAGGGCATTACATTACATGTTGACGAATCAGAAACCCACCAAGGCCCTAACTTTATCTGCGGCTGGTGTTAAGCAATACACATATCCATAGACAAATAACGACAAAACAAAATGCGAGGACGTGTCCCAGTGGGCACGTCCTCGCTATTTTGGATATTTCAGACCGGGAGGATTAGTCCTGGTTGAGGTTTACGCGTTTGAAGCTTGCTACCACGAGGCCCTTCTGGCTCTGTTCGAGATATTGGGCGATGGTGAGGTTGCCGTCTTTCACGAATTCCTGCTCCATGAGGCAAGATTCCTTGAAGAACTTGTTGAGACGACCGTTTGCAATGTTCTGAATCATCTGCTCGGGGAGATTAGCAGCCTTTGCGGCAGCAGTTTCGGCGATGATTACGCGAGCCTTGGCAGCTTCGTCTTCAGTGAGCCAGCCCTTAGCGATGTTGCTGGAGATATGGTCTTCGCTGTCTACGAGGTTGGGGTTGATGCCGGCTTTCTTGAGAGCTGCTTCAACAGCTTTCTTAACCTGCTCTTCCTTAGTCTTTTCAACAGCCACGTTGTATTCCGAAGTCTTGATTTCTTCAGCAACGCTGTCGCGGTCTACAGCAACGGGGTTCATAGAGGCAATCTGCATAGCCACGTCGCGGCCTACCTGGAAATCAACACCCTCGAGGTTGAAGCCTGCGATGGTCGAAAGGTGATTGCCGAGGTGGTTGTAGGAAGTGGTCGAAGGCGCTTCGAGATATTCGTAGCGGCCGAGTTCGATTTTTTCGCCGGTTTTGGCGGTTTCGTCGGTGATGTGGTCGGCTACAGAACGGCCGTCGAGGCTCATTTCCTTGAGTTCGTCGAGCGACTTCACGCGGTTAGCCACAGCAGCGTCGAGGATAGCCTGAGTGAGGGCTACGAAGCTTGCGTTCTTGGCAACGAAGTCGGTCTCGCAGCAAAGAGCGACGATAGCGGCGAAGTCGCCTTCGTTCTTTGCGAGGACGCAACCTTCGGCTGCCTCGCGGTCTTCGCGCTTGGCGGCGATAGCCTGACCTTTTTTGCGGAGCACTTCAACAGCGGCGTCCATGTCGCCGTTAGTCTCAATGAGGGCTTTTTTGCAGTCCATCATGCCGGCGCCGGTGAGGCCGCGCAGCTTGGTGATTTCTGCCAATGTTACTGCCATATATTCAGTATATTTTAATTCGTAGATGTTTCTTAAAAAATCAAGTTCTCAAGCCCTTTACGGAGCTTGAGAAACCTGAGTATTCAATTATTCGGCTGCTTCTTCAGCTGCGGGAGCTGCTTCTTCAGCGGCAGCTTCTGCCTTGGGCTCTTCGCGGCGCACGCGGCGGCGTTCGCGACGGGGAGCTGCAGCAGCTTCAGCCTGTGCTTCAGCGGCTTCGTTGTCGAGCTTCTCGGCCTTGCGTTCTTCGAGACCTTCTGCCATGGCGGCAACGAGAGTGCCGGCGATGAGCTCGATGCTCTTGGACGCGTCGTCGTTGGCGGGGATTACGTAGTCAACGAGCGAGGGGTCGGAGTTGGTGTCGACCATAGCGAATACGGGAATGCCGAGACGGTTTGCTTCGGCAACGGCGATGTGCTCTTTCATCACGTCGACAACGAAGAGAGCCGAGGGAAGACGGTTGAGGTCGGCGATAGAGCCGAGGGTCTTCTCGAGTTTGGCACGCTGACGCGAAATCTGAAGACGTTCGCGCTTGGAGAGGTTGTCGAATGTGCCGTCCTTGCTCATCTTGTCGATGGTGGTCATCTTGCGGACAGCCTTGCGGATGGTGGGGAAGTTGGTGAGCATACCACCGGGCCAGCGTTCGATAACGTAGGGCATGCCTACCGACGAAGCGAGATCGGCGATAACCTGCTTGGCCTGCTTCTTGGTAGCGACGAAGAGAACTTTCTTGCCGCTCTTTGCCATGCCGCGGAGTACGTTAGCGGCTTCGGCGAGCTTAGCCTCGGTCTTATAGAGGTCGATTATGTGGATACCGTTGCGCTCCATGAAGATGTAGGGGGCCATTGCAGGGTTCCATTTACGTTTGAGGTGGCCGAAGTGGCAACCGGCTTCAAGGAGCTGTTCGAATGTGGGATTAGCCATTTTCTTTTTTAAGTTAGGTTTACGTTCTTTGTTTTCAGGCAACCGCGGGGTAGGGAACGCAGGTCCATCGCCGCGGTTTAGATACTAAACACATATTTTGTCCGGCCTTGTGGCCGCCGGACTGTAGCGGAATATTAACGCTTGGAGAACTGGAAGCGCTTGCGGGCTTTGGGCTGACCGGGCTTTTTGCGTTCTACGGCGCGAGGGTCGCGGGTCATGAAGCCATGCTTGCGGAGAATCGACTTGTCGTCGGGGTTGATTTTCACCAGAGCGCGGGCAATACCGAGGCGAAGAGCTTCGGCCTGGCCTTTGTAACCGCCGCCATCGAGATTTACATTGATGTCGTATTTTTCGGCTACTTCGAGAGTGGTGAGGGGCTGCTTAACGATGTACTGAAGAATCGAAGAAGGGAAGTACACGTCGAGGGGGCGTTTGTTGATGGTGATAACGCCGGTACCTTCTTTAACGATAACGCGGGCGACGGCGGCTTTGCGGCGGCCTACTGCATTTACTGTTTCCATACTAGCGATTATTTCAGTTTGTTGATGTCGATAACGGTGGGATTCTGTGCTTCGTGGGGGTGGTTAGGACCGTTGTACACGTGCATGTTCTCAATGAGGCGACGGCCGATACGGTTCTTGGGGAGCATACCCTTCATAACGTGCATGAACAGGGGGTGCATACCCTTTTCCTGATTGTGCTGCTTGAACGATTTCTTCATGAGCACTTCGGGAGTAGTCTCGCGCTGACCGCCGGGATAGCCGGTGTAGCTGAGATATACACGGTCGGTCATCTTCTTGCCGGTGAGAACAATCTTGTCGGCGTTGATGATGATTACGTTGTCGCCGCACTCCATGTTGGGGGAGTAGCTGGGTTTGTATTTGCCGCGAAGCAGTTTTGCCACTTTGGCGCAAAGACGGCCAAGAACCTGGTCGGTGGCGTCGATTACCACCCACTGGTGCTCAACCTGCTGAGCATTGGGGAATTCGGTGCGATAGCTAATGGTATCCACAGTTTAATTTCTTGATTAATAGTTACATAATTTGACCGTCGTGTAGAAGCCCGCTTGGCCAAAAGCGCGCCGCACGACTGTCGGTATTAGTGTTGGACATAATCGGTGCCGCAAAGGTACGACTTTTTTTTTACCCGACAATAAATAATCAGCAATTTTTGAGATATTTATGCGTGTACGATGGTATCAAGCCTGAAAATTCATATTTTTTGCATACCTTTGCGGTCGAAAAAAAACAATATATACCTATATATTATTATAACTAATATAACATATACCTATATAATATAATGAGTAAGATTCAAGTAAACGTGACCGGCGCAGAGTCATTCATCAGCGCAAACGGTCTCGAAGCCCTCAGACCCGACGGCAAGGCCGCTTTCGAAAAACTCACAGACGGCACCGGCCTCGGAAACGATTTTCTGGGTTGGGTGAAACTTCCAAGTGAGACAAGCAACGAACTTCTTGACGACATCAACGCGACCGCCGCCCGCCTGCGCGAACTCTGCGACGTAGTCGTTGCCATCGGCATCGGCGGCAGCTATCTCGGCGCCAAAGCCGTAATCGAGGCCCTTTCAGGTGCTTTCGACGCATATAAGCCCAATACCGGCACAAAGGTGCTCTTCGCCGGCCAGAACATCGGCGAAGACTATCTCGCCGAGCTTCAGGACTTCCTGAAAGACAAGAAATTCGGCATCATCGTGATTTCCAAGTCAGGAACCACCACCGAGCCAGCCATCGCATTCCGCATTCTCCGCGAGCAGCTCGAGAAGCAGCTCGGCCGCGAGGAAGCCGGCAAGCGCATCGTAGCCGTGACCGACGCCAAACGAGGCGCCCTCCGCACACTCGCCAACACCGAAGGCTACAAGACATATGTAATTGAAGACAACGTAGGCGGTCGTTTCTCCGTGCTTACCCCGGTCGGTCTTCTGCCTATCGCCGTGGCTGGCTTCGATATCCATGCCCTCGTAGAAGGCGCCCGCGAAATGGAAAAGGGCACTCTTGCCGGCACCGACACATCGGCCATGACATATGCCCTCTACCGCAATGCCCTCTACCGCTCGGGCAAGAAGATTGAAATCCTCGTGAACTACAATCCCAAGCTCCACTTCTTCGGAGAATGGTGGAAGCAGCTCTACGGCGAAAGCGAAGGCAAAGACAACAAGGGCATATTCCCCGCCGCTGTCGACAATACCACCGACCTCCACTCGATGGGCCAGTGGATTCAGGAAGGCGAGCGCATTATCTTTGAAACCGTTGTTTCGGTAGCCACTGCCGACCGCGAACTTCGCATTCCCTTCGACGAATCGAACCTCGACGGCCTCAACTATATCGCCGGCAAGCGCGTCGATGAAGTCAACAAGATGGCCGAACTCGGCACACGCATAGCCCACATCGACGGCGGTGTGCCCAACATGCAGGTTGTCATTCCGGCCCTCAACGCCAACACCCTCGGCTCGCTCATCTACTTCTTCGAGGCTGCATGCGGCATCAGCGGCTATATCCTCGGCGTAAATCCCTTCAACCAGCCCGGCGTAGAGGCTTACAAGAAAAACATGTTCGCCCTCCTCGAAAAACCCGGCTACGAAGCTGAAACCGCCGCCATCAAAGCCAAACTCTAAGCAATTAAGCAGACAAGCCATTGAGCTGTTGGGCAAACAAGCCATCAAGCAGCCAAGTTTCCGAGATTTTCCTCATTCAGCCCAACAGCCCAACAAATGTCACCGATAGGCGTTTTCGACTCCGGTTTCGGAGGCCTTACCATATTAAAAGATCTGCGCCGGGCACTGCCCGGTGCAGATTTCCTATATCTTGGCGACAATGCGCGCGCACCATACGGCACGCGCTCTTTCGAGCTCGTCTACCGATTCACTCTCGAAGCCGTCAAACATCTTTTCGAACAAGGCTGTCCGCTGGTCATACTGGCCTGCAACACGGCCTCGGCCAAGGCCCTGCGCAGCATACAGCAGCGCGACCTCGCCGGCATAGACCCCACGCGGCGAGTGCTCGGCGTAATCCGCCCGACGGTAGAAGCCATTGCCGGCGCCACCCGAACAGGCTCAGTAGGCCTCTTCGCCACTCCGGGAACAGTAGCCTCGCAGTCGTATGACATCGAAATTGCAAAACATGCGCCCGGTGTTACGGTCTACAGCCATGCATGCCCGATGTGGGTGCCGCTTGTTGAAAACAGCGAGGCCGACGGCGACGGTGCCGACTATTTCGTGAAAAAAGACATCGATGCCCTTTTCAAGCCGAATCCCGACATCGACACTCTCATCCTCGGCTGCACACACTACCCTATCCTCCTCAATAAAATAAAAAAACATGTGCCCGCCGGCGTCAGGATTCTCTCGCAAGGCGAAATTGTAGCGGCTTCGCTGCTTGATTACCTGCAACGACACCCCGACATGAACGAACGCATCAGCCGAGGCGCTTCAGTGCGCTATCTTACAACTGAATCGCCCGAAAAATTCGACTGCCTTGCCTCCGAGTTCATGCAGGACGATGTGCGCTCTTCAACAGTCCGCCTCGGATAATCCGCCAAGCTCTCAAAAGCAAATTTCACACTTTCGCAAATTTTATTTTGCACAGAAACAGATTTTGTGTACTTTTGCAGCAGAAACCGACAAAATTATGAAATACGCATACACAAACACAGCCTCTGAGCCCATGCCGACAGGTATGAAAATGATGGCTATGGTCATGCGCATGATGGAATTCCCACCGTGTCGGTAGCGCATATGCCTTAACCAAGCACTATAATAACAGCGGACCGGCACCTCAAAAAGGCGTCGGTTCTTTTTTAACGTAAACTTAAAAACACTCATATAATCCTCCCACGCTGCAGAACTATGCTGAAAACATACCGATACGAAGGCGACTTCCACCTCGAAAGCGGAGCCATACTCCACGGACTCGAAATAGCCTACCACACATTCGGCTCATACCGCCCCGAAGCCGACAACGCCGTATGGGTATGCCATGCCCTGACGGCCAACAGCGACGTTGCCGACTGGTGGCCCGGAACAGTCGTCGAAGGCGGATTTCTCGACCCCGCGCGCTATTTCACCGTCTGCGCCAACATAATCGGCTCATGCTACGGCTCCACCGGCCCAGCAAGCATAAACCCTGAGACCGGGGTGCCGTATTATGCTGACTTCCCAGACCTTACTATCCGCGATATGGCCCGCGCACACTCCCTCCTGGCCGACCACCTCGGGCTCGGACACATAGGCGCTCTCGTCGGCAGCTCCGTAGGCGGTTTTCAGGCCATAGAGTGGGCTGTCGAAGAGCCTGAACGCTTCGGACGCCTCGTGCTGATAGCGACGGCCGCAAAAGCCTCTCCCTGGTGCATAGCCGTCGACGAGACCCAACGCATGGCAATATTCGCCGACCGTAGCTACGGCGAACGCCGCCCCGACGCCGCCTCTGCCGGACTCGAGGCCGCCCGTGCCATAGGCCTGCTCACATACCGCGGCCCGGAGGGCTACAACCGCACCCAGCAAACCCCGCCGGCCGATCACAATCTGCCGGTTCGGGAACACCGCGCATGCTCTTACCAACGCTATCAGGGCTCAAAACTTAGCCGACGCTTCAACGTTTATTCCTATGTAAAGATTCTCGATGCGTTCGACACACACGATGCCGGGCGCGGGCGCGGTGGCCTTCAGGCAGCCCTCGACCGCCTTGTCATGCCGGCCCTCGTCATAGGCATAAGCACCGACATTGTCTTCACCCCCTCTGAAATGCAGACTCTCGCCGCCATGCTCCCGCACGCCGAATACCGCGAAATAGAATCGGCATTCGGGCACGACGGTTTCCTCGTCGAACACGACCAACTCAACGCAATATTAAAATATTAATATGAAAGAACTCAACATAGGCCTTTTCGGGTTCGGAACTGTCGGAACAGGCATCTACAAAGTACTCGGAAGCGCCCGCAACGCCCACGCCGCCATACGCCGCATCTGCGTGCGCTCGCTGGCTAAAAAACGCTCTGTCGACCTTCCCGAAGGCATGATTACCGATAATCCCGCCGACATACTCAACGACCCCGAAATCGACCTTATAGTCGAAGTTGTCGACAAAGCCGACGCCTCATACAGCATCGTCACCGAAGCCCTGCGCCGCGGAATTCCGGTTGTCAGCGGCAACAAAGCCATGATTGCACACCATTTGCCTGAACTCATAGAACTCCAGCGGGCCAGCAACACCGCCCTCCTCTACGACGCCTCCGCCTGCGGCTCCATACCCGTGATACGCAATCTCGAGGAATACTACGACAACGACCTTCTGCTCGAAGTAAAGGGCATACTGAACGGCTCATCGAACTATATCCTCTCACGCGTATTCGACCACGGCGAAAACTACGCCGACGCCCTTGCCAAAGCCCAGCGACTCGGATTTGCCGAAGCCGACCCGAGCTTCGACATCAAAGGCTTCGACTCCCTATTCAAGCTTGTGATTATCACCATACACGCTCTCGGAGTATATGTAAAGCCCGACGACGTCTTCGCCTACGGCATCGCCACAATCTCCGACTTCGATATCCGCTATGCCCGGGAAAAAGGAGTGAAGATAAAACTTGTAGCGCAAGTTGTGAAACTCGACGACAAACGCTTCACGCTCTTCGTAATGCCTGAGTTCGTAGCGCCCGGAAAATACATATACAGCGTAGACGACGAATACAACGGCGTCGTAATCCGCGGCGAATGCTACGACCGCCAGTTCATGTTCGGCAAAGGCGCCGGAAGCCTGCCGACGGCCTCATCAATACTCAGCGACGTAACCGCCCGACACCACGACTACCGCTATGAATACAAAAAAATGAGCTATTCGGGGCGCCCCGTCTACACCGACGACGTCACCCTGCGTGTATATCTGCGCCACCCCGGCCCCGAGCTGCCCGACGGCATAAAATTCGAAAAAATAACTGAGCGCTATCTCTCCGATGAAGGCTGCTACACCGTCGGCGATATATCGCTCGCCTCACTGCGGGGCAATAAATCCATTCTCGACAATCCGTCGGTTTTCATTTGCAACATTCCCCGCTTCTTTCTCGACCTCGACTGAGACATCTAAAATATATTTTGAAGAATAAAAAAAGTTTTTTAACTTTGCAGATACAAACACCTGCCTTTGTCTTGGACCTTTATTTACAAAGTATTTCAATATCTAAGCTCAAGGCGACCGCTATATACCAACGTCGCGATGACAGTCGGAACACGCGGTAAAAGGTGTGAACAAAGTAAGTAAGTATGATATAATCACTACAAAGGACTCCGGCGAGAGCTTCCGATACTTGCTCTTTCGGATTCCACTTGAATCACAAACCGCCTAATGGCTTAGGTCTTTACACGTTGTTGAAATGCGTAAGGCCTTTTTTTATGTCCTTTCGGCACTACATCTGCACTATTTTATGTACTTTTGCAGAACATGCCGGCGCGAAACACACCGTTCACTGCCGAATAAACCAACAGATCAGACATGCCAAGTAATATATCGCGCTTTGCCGCCGCTTTCTTTCTATTGTTTTACGCCTGTGCGGGCGCGATGACCTCTGACATGCAGACGGCAGCTACCGACAGCCTTTTGGGCCAGCTCTCGATAGCCGCAAGCGCATCAGACAGCATATCGCCCTTATACTCTATATTCGACATGGCATATGGAGCCCGGCGAAATGAAATAGCACACCAACTCTATCACACAGCCCGACAGGCCAACAACACATCGGCCAGTCTCGACATGCTCCGCAATATCGCCAATTTTGAATGGAAAAACGACTCAGCACTGTCATACGTCAAGAGCGAACTCGACAAAATAAAGGATTCACCCGAAAAAAAATCGACACAACTGTTTGTCGACATGCTTCGGATTGACAATCTGCTGTTCAATGAGGAAAACAAGGACGACAACGAACTCCTTCTGCAATATGTGCGCCGTTTTTCGAACGAACCCGTGTCCGACCCCTATGAACGCGCCTTGCTCCTCTATGCCGTATGCCGCTATCTCGGCAAAGAAACAAGAGGCGAGCTTCTCGAGCGGTATATCGAGCGATTGAACAAGCAGATTGAGGCAATGAATCTTCCCGACGGCGCAGTAAGAAGACTTGTGTATAACAGAGCCGCTCCAATCTTTTTTGAAAACGAGAACTACAAGCGCGTAATAGAGACCGACATGCGCATGCTCCATGAGCTCGACAGCCTCGAAGCAAGCTACGAGGAGCAGGGTCGTCACTTTTTCAACGCGCCGATATACCGCTACAACGTGTACCGGCGCATGCTTGGCTGCTACCCTATACTGCAAAGCGACGAAATCGACAATCTCTACAGCAAGACACTGCGTCTGGCCGACCTAAACCCCAATATAGCCTACGATCTGGAAAAAAATGAGCGGGCCACCATATATTACACAATCGCGGCCGGCGACTATCAGCGTGCCAAAGAAATGCTCAAAAGACAGATCGACAATCCAATACACACCACTATACGCCTCTCCCTGCTCAAAATGCTGAAAGAAACAGCCGCCAAAACAAACGACAATGAAACACTTCTGGCGACTTCGCTCATGCTCGACGACGAATTCGACCGCCGCCTCGACCGCAAGCAGCGGGAGAGGTCGCGCGAACTCCGGCTCATATACGACCTGAACGACCTTCTCGAACGAAATTCGCGTCTCCAGGCCGATAGTCACAGAGTAGCTCTCAGAGCAAAATCGATATTGATTACA
This sequence comes from uncultured Muribaculaceae bacterium, assembly GCA_910578035.1. Lineage (GTDB taxonomy): Bacteria > Bacteroidota > Bacteroidia > Bacteroidales > Muribaculaceae > CAG-873. The sequence goes on along the minus strand of CAJTOB010000033.1, from coordinate 23,672 downwards.
ATCGGGCTCGGCGCAATCATCATACTTACAGTACTGGCAATAATGCTTTTCCGGCAAAGCCGCAGGAACCGCAGACTCGCCACCCGGCTCAGCCACTCAAACGATAGACTACGTAAGGAACGCGACGAACTCAAGGAAACACGCGACGAGCTCACCATGCTGCGCGACCAGGCCCGTGCCGCCGACAGAAGAAAGACCGAATTTATCAACAACATGAGCCACGAAGTAAAGGTGCCTCTCGCTGCTATTTCGGAATATTCGCAGCTGATTGCCGACTGCATACCCGAAAACCAGCGTGCATATCTCGAACGCTTCGCCTCTATCATCAAGATGAACGTGCGTCTTGTCATGAGACTCGTCAACGACGTCCTCGACACCGACTCTCTCGAAAACGGGCAGATGTCGCTCGAAATCCACCCGACGTCCATCAACGCAATATGCCGCCTCGCCATCGACAGCGTTTTCGAGTGCGGCCGACCCGATAAAGAAGGCATTGATTTCGCCTTCAGGCCGGAATGCGGCGACGAGGTGACTATCGAGACCGACGGCCAGCGAGTAGGCCAGATTCTCACCAATCTGCTCACAAACGCCGTCAAATTCTCCGACAAAGGCCTCATAACCCTCAGTTACCACTACGACGAAGGCACCGGACAAATCTCTTTTATCGTCACAGACCAGGGCCAAGGTATTCCCAACGGACAGGAAGAGGCCATTTTCGAACGCTTCAGACGTCTCGACCACTCCATTTCAGGCTGTGGACTTGGGCTTTACATATCGCGCCTTATAGCCAACCTTTTCAAGGGCTCTCTGAAAGCCGACCCATCCTACAAGAGTGGAGCACGCTTCGTACTCACCATTCCTACAAAATGACAGCATGAAGCGGAAATCTTTATTATTCAGGATTCTGTTGCCGCTCATTGCCATAGCTGTATCTTGCAGCCCGGTAAAACATGTGCCGCAGGGAGAGTATCTTCTCGACAAGGTAAAGATAGAAACAACCGGCACAGAAGGGCAGCTCGACACAGAGGAACTCGTCAACTTCCTCAGGCAGGCTCCAAACCACAAAGTGCTCGGTTTCGCCAAACTGCAGCTGGCAACATACAGTCTTTCCGGGGCCGACACCACACGATGGTACAACCGCTGGCTGCGCCGTGTCGGCCAGGCGCCTGTAATCTACGACCCCGAGCTCACCGAAGCCTCCCGTCGCCAGCTCGAACAGGCCATTGTCAACCGCGGCTACCTCAATGCAACCGTCTCGACCGACACAATCTCCAATCCGGCGAAAAAACGCATGGAAGTCCGGTATCTCATCAATGCCGGCAGCCCTCACCGCATAAGCTCCATAGACTATAACATCGACGACCCTGCGGTGCGCCATATCGTGCTTGCCGACACTTCTGTATCCGACATTCATGCCGGCATGCCGCTTGACCGCACCATGCTCGACAACGAACGCACCCGTATAGCCACCATACTGCGCAATGCCGGATATTTCGAATTCAACCGCGAGTTCATAAACTACACGGCCGACACCGTAGCAGGCAGCAAAAATGTGGCCCTGACCCTAAACCTGCGCTCCCCGTCGGCAAGGACTTCGGAGTCCGGCCAGGGCTCTCGCACACGGCTCGGTGCTCTTGCCGACAGCCTCCTGGCTGTAGACCCGGGCCACCACCGTTATGAATTCAACAGAGTGGTCTTCCTTGTGGAGGGAGAAGGCGGTCTTGGCAACCTCAGAGACACAGTAGAATACCACGGCAAAACATTCGTCTATAGCGATGACTGCTACTTACGCCCTCAGCTACTCGACGACATGTGCTATATCGAGCCGGGCAGCGAGTATAGCGCCCGAGCCATCGAGCGCACTTACGAAGCCCTCGGCAGGCTGTCGATAGTCAAATTCATAAACATAGAAATGGAAGCCGCCGGCCGAAAAGGGAGCACAGGCCTCCTCGATGCCTACATTCATCTGTCGCGCAACAAAAAACAAGGCATCACCGCCGAACTCGAAGGCACCAACAGCGAAGGTGACCTCGGATTCGGACTCGGCCTCACATACCAGCACCGCAACCTTGCCCGTGGTTCTGAAACACTGACAACAAAACTGCGAGCGTCATACGAAAGCCTGTCGGGAAATGTCGACGGCCTTGTCAACAACCGATATACCGAATATGCCGCCGAAGTCGGCATCACATTCCCGCAGTTCGAATGTCCGTTTCTATCCAAGCGGATAAAACAGAAATTTCTTGCGTCTACCGAATTCGCAGTGTCGTTCAACTACCAGGAGCGACCCGAATATACCCGAATCATAGCAGGTGCCGCATGGAAATGGAAATGGCAGCAGCAGCGAACCGACGAACTGCGCCGACAGACATTCGACCTTATCGACATAAACTACGTGCGCCTGCCACGCTCGACAATCAATTTCATCGACCAGATTGCTCCAAGCAATCCCCTGCTCCGCTACAGCTATGAAGACCACTTCATAATGCGGCTTGGATATACCTACAGCCACACAAACCGCCGAGTTGCCACAGCCACGTCAAATGCCTTTTCCATACAGCCATACGTCACGAGCCTGCGTGTATCGGGCGAAACGGCCGGCAATCTACTATATGGTCTTTCGAGCCTTGTCGGCCAGAAACGCTCCGACGGGGTCTACAAAATCCTCGGCATTCAGTATGCGCAGTATGTAAAAGGTGAAATCGACTACACCTACACCCGCAATCTCAACTCACGAAACGCCCTTTCTGCCCATGTCGGGTTCGGAATCGCCGTGCCCTACGGCAATTCAAGCATGGTGCCCTTCGAAAAACGATTTTATGCCGGCGGCGCCAACAGCGTCCGCGGCTGGGGGGTGCGCACGCTCGGCCCGGGCGCCTACGATGCTCGCAACTCCGTGACCGACTTCATCAATCAGTGCGGCGACATACGTCTCGACCTGAGCCTCGAATACCGCGCAAAACTGTTCTGGGTTTTTGAGGGGGCTCTTTTCATCGATGCCGGAAACATCTGGACCATACGCAACTACGAGAACCAGCCCGGAGGCGAGTTCAAATTCAATAAATTCCACAAACAGATTGCGGCCGCATATGGCGTAGGTCTTCGCATGGACTTCACCTACTTCCTGCTGCGCTTCGACCTCGGCTTCAAGGCCCATAACCCTGCACAGGGGCAGGAAGCATGGCCTCTGCTCCACCCCAAATGGAGCCGCGACGCAAACTTCCACTTCGCCGTAGGCTACCCCTTCTAAAAAGTTCTAAGATTTACCCTCGAGGAAGCGCTGCAGACGTTTACGGGTGCCAAAGACCGTCAACACATCGTTTTCCGCAACCGTTATGCTGTCGTCTGCGGCCAAATCGAGCAACTCTTGGGCCGGCCGCTCTATGCCGAGCACATTTCGGCGCATCAGAGGCCGCGTAGCTGCTACAAATTCAAGGTCATAGCGTGCCTGAAAGTCTATCTCGGCATATCGCAGACCAAGTAAAAACTGCGGAGCCTTAAACTTTACCACAACATTGTCGGCATCAACCGAAAGCGACTCTATATCGGCGCCGAGTTCCATTTCGTGAGTAAGGTCGGCGGCAGCACGCTGCTCCGGCGTTAGAATACGGTCAATTTCAAAACTTTCGAGAATCGATTCATGCAGTTTATCAATCGCACGGGCAAAAATATGCTTTACTCCGGCTTTTTTAAGCAGTGCCACTGTGCGTATGCTCGCGCCGAAATTCTCGCCTATAGCCACAATCACAAGGTCGACATTATCGAGAGGAAGAACCGACAGAGCGCTTTCTTCGGTGGAATCTATAATATATACAGTTGAGATATAATCCTTCACAGCCTCGACATGCGTCTGCTTTATATCAGCGCCAATCACCTCGTGGCCCATATCGGCAAGGTCGCGGGCCAGATTTTCGCCATATATTCCGAGTCCTATTATCAAATACCTCATCTCAAAAATATGAATTATGTTATATGCCATTAATTAATGATGATGTCGTCAACAGGCAGATGTGCAGACGGATCATGGTGCGAACTGATAAATCCGCTCAATACTGAGATTATGCCTACACGGCCAAGAAACATCGCCGAAGCAAGAATTAGCTTTGAAGCCGCAGAGAGCTCTGGAGTGATGCCGAGCGACAGCCCCACAGTCGTAACAGCCGAAAAACATTCAAAAAGCACACCGGCAAACGGCAGTTCCGGCTGTAAAATCATGATTACAACCGAATAGACCAACACCGACAATATCGAAAGCGCCACAACTGCATTGGCTCTCCGCACCGACGGCAGCGCTATATTGCGCCCCATGGCCGAGACACCGCTGTAGCCCCTCACAATAGAGCGAAGATTGAACACCACAGCCATGAAAGTATTCACTTTTATACCCCCGCCCATAGACTGCGACGAGCACCCGACCCACATCAGAAACATCATGATGATAAACATGGCATGCGAAAGCGACGACAGCGGCATAGACCCGAAGCCGGCAGTACGCGGCGTAGCCGAGTTAAACAGCGACTGCACTATTTTCTTGCCCAGCGGCATACCGGCGAGGGCGTGGTCATATTCAAGCACAAAGAATGCCACGGCCCCACCTATGAAGAGTACGACCGTAGCCACAAGTACGAGCTTGGTGTTGAGGTCGTAGATATGACGCCGCCGCGCCTCTATGCGCCGACCGGTAAGCCGGCTTTTTATCCGTCGCAGATACTCGCCCATAGCTTCCTTGAAGTTGACCAGATTCGGAAACCCGATACCGCCGGCGAGAATAAGCACCGTCATCACGATATAAATGGCGCCGTTTGAGTTAAACAGCGCCGGCGTCTGTAGACCGTCGCGCAAGGTTGTGAAGCCACCGTTGCAGAAGCCGGAAATAGAGTGAAAAACAGCAAAAAATATCCGTTGGCGTGTAGAGGCGAACATATCGTCGGGCACAGCAAAATACACACCCAAAGCTCCGATAGCTTCTACCGTAAGAGTAAAAACGAGTATATACAGAAGCACCGGCACGAGTTTGCTCATACTCTTGGAGTATATGAAGTCGCGAATCAGCAGCTGATTGTAGATACTGGACCGGCCGCTGAAAAAGATAGCGAAAAAGCTCGTGAAAGTAAGCACGCCGAGCGCTCCTATCTGCATCAGCACTGCTATCACCAACCACCCCAAAGGCGTATATTCCGTAGCAAGATCTATGGTGGTGAGGCCCGTCATACTCACAGCGCTTGCAGCCATAAAGAGCGAATCGACATACGAAACCGACCCGACTGTACATCGCGGCATGGCAAGAATAAACGAACCTATGAATATGAAAAACAGGAAACTGGCCGACAGTATCAGCGAAGGATTCGTCCGCCGGGCAAGCAGAAACATTATTCCATAACAAATCTCTGCTACCGAATAGAGTCCGAGCACGGTGTAGATAAAATAGCGGCTGTGCAGAAAATGCAGCACCGAATCGACCGGACCCGGACCGGAAGGCCATACGAGCGGAATAACGGTCAGCAACATCGCCACATCGGCAGTTCTCTTGATTATATGGCTCGCTCGAAACGACTCTTTGAAGCGAAACACCAGATTGAAGACTATGGAGATAAGAAAAACGGCCTGCGAGCCAACCAAAATACGCCGCAGAACCGTACGGCTCACCGAACCGCTGTCGAAACCTCCATATATTATAAGGGCCGCCAGCGCCGCCACAGATGCCACAAACACAAGCACTGAAAACGCGGCTCCGACACCGCGCGTAAACTTCCCGAACCGATACGCCAGCCGCCTTCGATCGGCTCGTCGCCAACCGAAACCCGTCATGAAACGCCAACGTCGGAAAAATCCCTCGCTCATTGTTATATAATATGGATGTTTACATCTAATAACACAGCCGGAGCGCACCTCGTTCACTCATTCTATTATTGGCCGTCCGGCTTGCTGTTGTTTCCAATAAAAATTCATATATTTGCCATCATAAGATGCCATATCACCTTAGCAACAATATTAAACGTCCATGGAAAAATTTATACTTTCACTCGACCAGGGCACAACGAGCAGCCGTGCAATCGTTTTCGACCACGACGGAAACATACGCTCGATGGCCCAGCATGAATTCCCGCAGATATTTTCGAAACCAGGCTGGGTCGAGCACGACCCATTCCAGATATGGGGCTCACAGGCTTCCGTCATTGCCGAGGCCATATCCAAAATAGGGATAAACGGACACAACATAGCCGCCATTGGCATAACCAACCAGCGCGAAACTACAATAGTATGGGATGCCGAAACAGGCGAACCGGTATACAACGCAATCGTATGGCAGGACCGCCGTACATCTGAATACTGCGACTCGCTTCGCGAAGCCGGCCATGCCGAAATGATAAGAGCTAAAACAGGCCTGATAATCGACGCCTACTTTTCGGCTACGAAAATAAAATGGATTCTGGACAATGTTCCGGGAGCGCGCGAGCGTGCCGAAGCCGGAAAGCTGAAGTTCGGCACGGTCGACACCTGGCTTATTTCGTGCCTCACACGCAACACCGTGCATGTGACCGACGTGACAAACGCCTCACGCACAATGCTATTCAACATTCACACCCTCGAATGGGATAAGGAGCTGCTCGAACTGTTCGACATACCCGCGTCGATGCTCCCGAGTGTGAAACCGAGCAGTTGCGTCATGGGCTATACCACCACTACTATTTTTGCGCACGAAGTGCCTATAGCAGGTGTGGCCGGCGACCAACAGGCAGCACTCTTCGGCCAGATGTGCATCAAGCCTGGTGCGGTAAAAAACACTTACGGCACCGGCTGTTTTCTGCTCATGAACTCTGGCTCGAAGCCAATCGTATCTAAAAACCGTCTTCTGTCTACAATCGCGTGGAAAATCGGCGATGAAGTGACCTACGCCCTCGAAGGCTCTGTGTTTGTCGGAGGTTCTGTGGTGCAATGGTTGCGCGACAGCCTGCGCTGCATATCCTCTTCATCTGAAGTGGAGGCCCTTGCCGAATCTGTCGCCGATTCAGGTGGCGTCTATTTCGTGCCGGCACTCACCGGCCTCGGTGCGCCATACTGGAATCAGTATGCCCGCGGAATCATTTCGGGAATATCGCGGGGCACCACCTCGGCCCACATAGCCCGCGCCGCCCTCGAAGGAATAGCATATCAGATATACGATATCGTGAAAGCCATGGAGCTCGACTCTGGGCTGAATATTGTCGAACTGAAAGTAGACGGAGGAGCCTCGCGTAACAATCTGCTCATGCAGTTCCAGAGCGATATCCTCGATACCGAAGTTTTACGCCCTCATATCACCGAAACGACAGCTCTCGGCGCGGCATATTTTGCCGGACTCGCCGTAGGCTACTGGGAGAGCATCGACCACATCAACTCGCAATGGCGCGTAGAGCGCAGATTCCGCCCCGAGTCCGATAGCGAACAAATTGCCGCAAACCTCGACGGCTGGCACGATGCCGTTCGCCGCTGTCTTTCATAAAAATCTTAAACACCTATGGAAAATCCTGAAACATCATTTATACTCCAGTGCTTCTTTGAGTTTCTGGGCACGTTCGTCATGATATTGCTTGGCTGCGGCGTAGTAGCATGCACCACTCTCGAAAAATCGAAAGGCAACGGTGCCGGGTGGATAGTAGTGACCCTCGCATGGGGTCTGGCCGTGATGTGCGGAGTATTCATCGCCGGACCTTATACAGGAGCACACCTGAACCCTGCAGTCAGCCTGGGCCTCGCCATGGCCGGCAAATTCGAATGGACGATGGTCGCACCATACATCGTTTCGCAGTTCATCGGTGCGTTTCTCGGAGGCGTCACTGTATATCTGTTCTATAAAGATCATTTCGACGCCACCGAAAGCCACGACACCAAACTCGGCGTGTTCGCAACCATTCCTGCCATAAAAAACGGTTTCCGCAATTTGATGTCGGAAGTCATAGGCACATTCGTGCTGGTTCTCGTCATACTCTTCCTTGCCGAAAAAGGGAACACAGCCGAAGTCGGCCTCGGCTCCATCGGAGCGCTCCCGGTCGCACTCCTTGTTGTAGTGATAGGCATGTCTCTTGGCGGCACCACAGGCTATGCCATAAATCCGGCCCGCGACCTCGGCCCGCGCCTCGCCCACACCCTCCTGCCAATCAGAGGCAAAGGCAACAGCGGCTGGACCTACGCCTGGATACCCCTCCTCGGCCCCATAGCCGGCGCCACCCTCGCCGCCCTCGTCTACACCCTCCACACCACCCTCCTCTGATCCCAAATTACAGACATTTTCCCTCTGCGATTTCCAAATGCAAAAAATATTTGGAAATGTGGAGGGAAAATTGTACCTTTGCGCCGCTAAACAGTACAAAACCATATTACAAACAAATTTTAAATGGCAACAAAAATTAGATTACAACGTCATGGTCGCAAGAACTATGCGTTCTATCCTATTGTCATCGCCGATAGCAGGGCACCACGAGATGGTAGATTTATTGAAAGGATAGGTTCCTATAATCCGAACACTAATCCTGCTACAATTACTCTCAACTTCGAACGGGCTTTGTATTGGGTGACTGTTGGTGCTGAACCCACCGACACCGTACGCGCTATCCTCAGCAATGAAGGCGTACTTCTGATGAAGCACCTCATGGGTGGCGTAGCCAAGGGCGCATTCGACCAGGCAGAAGCCGAGCGTCGTTTCGCAGCCTGGAAGGCAAGCAAAGATGCGAAGGTAGCTTCGCAGAAGAGCAGCATGGCAAGCAAGGCTCAGGAAGCCGCCAAAGAGCGTCTCGAAGCCGAAACTGCCAAGAACAAGGCAAAGGCAGAAGCCGTAGCCAAGAAGAAAGCCGAAGCAGCAGCTGCAGCCGCAGCCGCCGAAGCTCCCGCCGAAGGCGAGGGCGAAGCCGAAGCACCTGCAGCAGAATAATATCTGCCCCGCAAAAATACCCGAAGGGTGTGTCCGCCGATTGTGGCCGGCACACCCTTTGCGGTTTAAAATTCAATCCTTGCCCGGATTGAAGCTGAAGGCTGAAGGTTTAATAGTTTAGCTGAATCAACCGTCTCTCCTGTAATCATATTGTCAATCATTTTCGCGAAATGAAAAAATTTAAAGAATATACATCGTTCAACCTCTCGGACATCAACAAGGAAATGCTCGAGCGCTGGCGCGAAGCCGACCTTTTCGGCCGTAGCCTCGCACTGCGCGAAGGCGCGCCTTCCTTCGTATTCTTCGAGGGGCCGCCGTCGGCAAACGGCATGCCGGGCATCCACCATGTCATGGCCCGCACCATCAAAGACCTCTTCTGCCGCTACAAGACCATGAAAGGCTTCCACGTGAAGCGCAAAGCCGGCTGGGATACGCACGGACTGCCCGTCGAGCTCGGCGTGGAGCGCTCGCTCGGCATCACCAAGGAAGACATCGGCAAGACAATCAGTGTCGACGAATACAACGCCGCCTGCCGCCGCGAGGTAATGAAGTACACCCGCGAGTGGGAATCGCTCACCGACATGATGGGCTACTGGGTGGATATGAACGACCCTTATATCACCTACGACAACCGATATATCGAAAGCGTATGGTGGCTTCTCGCTCAGATTTATAACAAGGGGCTGCTCTACAAGGGCTACACTATCCAGCCCTACTCGCCTGCAGCAGGCACAGGCCTGAGTTCGCACGAACTCAACCAGCCCGGCTGCTACCGCGATGTGAAAGACACCACATGCACCGCCCAGTTCACTCTCAAGGATACTATCCCCGCAATGGAAGGCTGGGGCAAGGCCTGCATGCTCGCATGGACAACCACACCCTGGACCCTGCCCTCGAACACCGCTCTATGCGTAGGCCCCTCGATACGCTACGCAATCGTGCGCACATATAACCCCTACTCAGGCGAACCCATCACCGTGACCGTGGCTGAGGCTCTGCTCGGCTCCATTTTCAACGCCAAGGCCAAAGACATCGCCCTCGAAGACTACAAAGCCGGCGACAAGCTTGTGCCCTGGCAGGTTGTAGCCACCGTTGACGGCAGCGAGCTCGTCGGTCTGCACTACGAGCAGCTGATACCCTGGGTAAACCCCGGTGAAGGCGCTTTCCGCGTTATCCCCGGCGATTATGTGACAACCGAAGACGGTACAGGCATCGTGCATATCGCCGGCACTTTCGGCGCTGACGACCTTCGTGTGTCCAAGCAGAACGGCATACCGCCGCTCCACCTCGTAGACCGCGACGGCAACCTCCGCCCGATGGTAGACCTCACCGGACGCTTCTACCGTATCGAAGACCTCGACCCCGCTTTCGTGGCAGAGCGCGTGAGCGCCGACTACGCAGAATGGGCCGGCAAATATGTGAAAAACGCATACAACGCCGAAGCCAAGGAAGGCGACGAGACCCTCGACGTGGAAATCTGCATGTACCTGAAACAAGCCGGCAAGGTTTTCCGCATCGAAAAGCACACCCACAACTATCCCCACTGCTGGCGCACCGACAAGCCCGTGCTCTACTATCCTCTCGACAGCTGGTTTATCCGCTCGACAGAAGCCCGCGAACGCATGATAGCCCTCAACGAGACCATACAGTGGAAACCTGCCGCCACCGGCAGCGGCCGCTTCGGCAAATGGCTCGAAAACCTTCAGGACTGGAACCTCTCGCGCAGCCGCTTCTGGGGCACTCCGCTGCCTATCTGGCGCACAGAGAACGGTGCCGAGGAAATCTGCATCGACAGCGTGGAAACTCTCTACAACGAGATAGAGAAATCAGTAGCCGCAGGCATCATGAAGTCGAACCCCTTCAAGGACAAAGGCTTCGTTCCCGGCGACTACTCAAAGGAAAACTACGATAAAATCGACCTCCACCGCCCCTACGTGGACGATATCGTACTCGTATCGGCTTCGGGCGCTCCCATGCACCGCGAAACCGACCTCATCGACGTATGGTTCGACAGCGGCTCGATGCCCTACGCTCAGATGCACTATCCCTTTGAGAACAAGGAAATAGTGGAAAACGGCGCCGTGTTCCCCGCCGACTTCATAGCCGAGGGCGTAGACCAGACCCGCGGATGGTTCTTCACCCTCCATGCAATCGGCACGATGGTGTTCGACCATGTTGCTTTCAAGACTGTGATTTCCAACGGTCTCGTGCTCGACAAAAACGGCGAAAAGATGTCAAAGCGCAAAGGCAACGCCGTAGACCCCTTCGAAGCAATCGAGAAATTCGGTTCCGACCCCCTGCGCTGGTACATGATTGCCACCACCGCTCCCTGGATTGACCTCAAATACGACTCCGACGGCGTTGTCGAAGTAGCACGCAAATTCTTCGCAACCCTCTCGAGCACATACAATTTCTTCGCAATGTATGCTAACGTCGACGGCTTCACCGGCGAAGAGCCTCAGGTACCCGTAGCGGAGCGTCATGAACTCGACCGCTGGATTCTCTCGGTGCTCAACACCCTTGTGAAGAACGTCACCGAGGCTTTCGATGCCTACGAGCCAACCAATGCAGCCCGCGCAATCAGCGACTTCGTGCAGTCCGACCTCTCGAACTGGTACGTACGTCTGAGCCGCAAACGTTTCTGGGGTGGCAACTTCGACACCGACAAGATTGCCGCATATCAGACACTCTACACATGTCTCGACACTGTAGCCCGTCTGATGGCTCCTATAGCCCCCTTCTTTGCTGACCGCCTCTTCCGCGACCTCAACGAAGAGCCCGAATCGGTTCACCTCGCCGACTTCCCTGTCTGCAACGAAGCTTGTGTCGACCCCGCTCTCGAGCACCGTATGGACGCAGCCCAGCGCCTGACATCGCTCGTACTCAGTCTTCGCAAGAAGGCCAACATCAAGGTCCGCCAGCCCCTGGCAAAGATGCTCGTACCCGCCGTAGATGCTGAAGCAGCTGCCGTTATCGAGGCTATTGCAGACATTGTCAAGACCGAGGTCAATGTCAAGGAACTTCAGGTAGTTGCGCCCGACAACGAGGTATTCGTCAAGCGTGTCGACCCCGATTTCAAGAAACTTGGCCCGAAATTCGGCAAGCTCATGAAGCAGGCTGCCGCTCTCATCAAGTCATTCTCGGCCGACCAGATTCGCACTCTCGAGCGCGAAGGTGGCATAGACCTCGAAATCGATGGCGTCACCACCCGTGTAGACCTTGCCGACGTCAAAGTAATATCAGAAGACATTCCCGGCTGGCTCGTTGCCAACGAAGGAGCCCTCACCGTGGCTCTCGACATCGAAATCAGCCCCGAACTCTTCCGCGAAGGCCTCTCGCGCGACATAATCAACCGCGTGCAGCGCTACCGCAAAGAGCAGAACTTCGACATCACCGACCACATCAACATACAATTCATGAACTGCCCCGAACTCGACGATGTGCTCTCGGTTTACTCCGACTATATCGCCGAGCAGGTACTCGCCGACTCTATCACCACCGGCGATGTAACCGACGCCGAAAACCTTGTGATTTTCGACATCGACGACCTCAAAATCGGCGCAGTCATAACAATTTCCTGATTTAGGAGTTTATAAAGTAATGAGTCCAAAAAGTTAAGATAATGGCCCTGCTCAAAAGAACCATTATCTTAACTTCTTAAACTCAAAACTTTTCAAACCCGCTAAAACTATAAAACTATGAGCGAACAGCTACGGTATTCCGACGAGGAACTTGAAGAATTCCGCCAGATAATACTCGCCAAAATAGAGAACGCGACCGCCCTTTACGAAGAACTTTGCCAGAGTCTGCGAAACACCGACGGAAACGACACCGCCGACACATCGCCCACTTTCAAGACTCTTGAAGAAGGCGCCAACGTGCTCGAACGCGAGGCCAACGCACGTCTGGCCGAGCGCCAGCGCCAGTTCATCAACCATCTGCGCGGCGCACTTGTGCGTATTGACAACAAAACCTACGGAATCTGCCGCGCAACCGGCAAACTGATACCCAAGGAACGCCTGCGGGCCGTTCCCCACGCCACTCTCTGTGTAGAGGCCAAAAACAACCCCGACCATTGATGGAAGCATCAAAGACAAGGCGCCTGGCACTGCTCGGCGCCCTCACTGCCGCGATAATAATAATTGTCGACCAGGTGGTGAAATGCTATGTGAAGACACATTTCTACCTCGGCGAAGACGTCGAAGTGCTTCCGTTCTTCCACCTGCGCTTCATTCAGAACAACGGCATGGCATTCGGAATTGAGCTGGGCAGCAAGCTCTTTCTCACCTTGTTCCGCATTATTCTTGTCGGTTTTCTGGCATGGTATCTTGTCCGCATAGCCCGGGTTGCCAAAGTTTCCGCCGGCTACATGACGGCCGTATCGCTTGTTGCGGCCGGTGCCTTCGGCAATATCATAGACTGCGTATTCTACGGCGAGATATTCACCAATCCTTATCCACCGATGACAGCCGTTGCAGTGCCATGGGGTGAAGGCTACGGAGGACTTTTCCACGGGCTCGTTGTCGACATGCTCTACTTCCCCCTCTTCTCCTTCAACTGGCCCGAATGGATTCCCGTCGTAGGAGGCCAGGAATTTTCGTTCTTCGACCCTGTATTCAACATTGCCGATGCCGCCATTACCGTAGGCATGGCCATGATTATATTCTTTTACACGAAGTATCTAAGCTCGGACTACGCCCGCTATGACGTCGATGTCAAAAATAAAAAGTGAGCTGACAGCCATAGCGCTCGGGCTGCTTGCTTGCGCCTGCTCGAAGGTGCCCGGAGGTGTTATTCCGCCCGACCGCATGGCCGAGCTGCTCGCCGATTTCCATACCGGCGAAGCGGTTGTCGATATGAACCGTGGTGATTTTTACAACGATTCGCTCAGACAGCTCTTCAAGCAAAGCGTCTTCGCGCGCCATAATGTCACCCCCGAAGAGGTAGACAGTTCGTTCTCATGGTACGGACGCCATATGGCGCAATATATGGAGGTCTACGACAAGACAATCGAGATACTCGACCACCGTCTCATCGAAACAGGCAACCGCATAGCCGCCGAGGCGGCGCTGTCTATCGCGGGCGACTCGGTCGACGTATGGCCTAATGCCCGATTCATCACTTTCAACGAGCTCATGCCGTCGCGCACTGCCACTTTTTCGTTTTCCAACGATGAAAACTGGGAGCGTGGCGACAGCTACACCTGGCGAGGCAAATTCTTCAACAACACAGAGAATCTCTGCTTCACTATAGTCGCCGAATATACCGACGGAACAGTTGAGATTGCCATAAAAAGCTTCTCGGCCGACGGTTGGAACGAAATCGTATTCAACACCGACTCGACTCTTACGGCAAGCCGCATTTTTGGCTTTATCGACGGTCTAAGCCGCCCCGGCACATCGCTCCGCACAGACAGTATGGAGATGATTCGCAAGCGTGTGGACCACAACAATCCGCCCGGCCGATACAATATACGCACATATCGCAAACTCGGGGAAGTCATCGACACCCCCATGCCGTCCGAGACCAAAACAGCCTCTGCAGACTCAATCAGCTCATGAACACAATCCGCATGCTCGGCAGAAAAGTAGAATATCTCGGAAAAATCTACTCCTTGTCGCTCATTGAAGCCACCGCAGACCCAGACGGCATGTGGCATGTCTCAATCACGCCATTCGAGCGTGAAACTGCCTCCACCCCGTACCACGGCGGCACCGTCCGTATATCCTTCCCCGGCGGCACGGCTCAGCCGCCCCTGCTCCAACTACTGCCATAAAAAGCTGATACAGGCAATTTTTTAAAGGCGATTGCGTTATTTATGGTATAATGAAACGATATACCATTATTATCATCATATTCCTGCTCGGAGTTTTCACTTTGGCCGCAAAAGGCCCGGTGAAAATCAGCGGCACCGTGACCGACGACCAGAACGAAGGCCTCGAGTTTGTGACAGTAAAAATTCAAGGCACAGCCATCGGCACCATCACCGGCGCCGGCGGCAAATACTCGCTCACAGCCCCCGAAGCCGACACCATTCGCATAGTTTTCACATGCATAGGCTTCGAAGAAAGCAAGCGACGCCTCATCGACGCCTCAGGCGAAGTGACAGTCAACGTCAAAATGAGTCCGGCAAGCTATGCCCTCGGCGGCGTCGAAGTGACCGACTACCAGAAACAGACCTCGGGCATGCAGAAAATAGACAACGGCAACTACCGCCTTGCACCCGACGTGACCGGCGGCAGTGTCGAAGCCCTTATAAGCACAATGGCCGGCGTGAGCTCAAGCAACGAAATGAGCAGCCAATACAGCGTCCGCGGCGGTTCATACGACGAAAACAGCGTATATATCAACGGCATCGAGGTCTACCGCCCGCAGCTAATATCATCGGGCCAGCAGGAAGGCCTGAGCATCGTCAATCCCGATATGGTAGGCGCAATCGGCTTTTCCACAGGTGGATTCACCGCCCAGTATGCCGACCGCATGAGCTCGGTGCTCGACATCACATACCGTCAGCCCGAAGCATTCGAAGGCTCTCTATCGGCCTCTCTCATGGGAGCGTCGGCGGCAATTGGCAGCAGTTCAAAGGTATTCTCGCAGCTCCACGGCCTCCGATACAAGCAGAACTCCTCGCTCCTCGGCTCTCTCGACGACAAAGGCGAATACGACCCGCGCTTCTTCGACTATCAGACGAGCATGACTCTGAAACTCGGCGAAAAATGGTCGGTTTCAGCCCTGGGCAACATCGCTGTAAACAACTACAAATTCATACCACATAACCGTAGCACCAAGTTCGGCACATCGACCGATGCCAAAGAATTTACAGTTTACTTCGACGGACAGGAAAAAGACCGCTTCGAAACATATTTCGGCGCCGCAACCATAAATTTCAAACCGTCTAAAAAAGCCGAATTTGCCCTTCAGGCCGGAGGCTTCTTCACCAATGAGCTTGTGAGCTACGATATTTCAGGCGAATATTGGCTCGACCAGGCCGGAACTTCCGGCTCTGACGGTAACGAAGGCATCGGCGGTGAGCTCGGTGTAGGCCGCTACCATGAGCACGCACGCAACCGATTCAAAGCATCGGTCTTCAACATAGCGCTCAAAGGAGCTACCGGCCTCCGCCGCCACAACCTGAGCTACGGCATCGACTTCAAGCACGAAACACTCTATGACCGTTCGCGCGAATGGGAACTCCGAGACTCCGCCGGGTTCTCTCTCCCCGCCGACCCCGACGCTGTGAAAGTGATATACAACCTAAGCTCCCACAATGATTTATCTACAAACCGCTTTGCGGCATACATCAACGACACATACCGCCTCGAGACCGGCGCCGGATATTTCAACATCAATGCCGGCCTGCGCCTTTCCTACTGGGATTTCAACAAGGAAACTCTCGTAAGCCCCCGCGCAAGTGTCGGATTCGTGCCTTCGCGCAATCCGCGACTTGCACTGCGCTTCGCAACCGGCCTTTACTACCAGACGCCCTTCTTCAAAGAAATCCGTCTGCCCGAGACAGATGTCGACGGCAACGTCGTAATCGGCCTGAACTCCGACATTAAGTCGCAGCGCTCCTTCCAGCTTATTTTCGGCGCCGACTACACCTTCCGTGCCTTCAACCGACCCTTCAAAATCTCGGGCGAGGCTTACTACAAGGCCCTGAGCAACCTCATACCCTACGAAGTAGACAACCTCAAGCTCGTCTATGCCGGCCGAAACCTCACAAGCGGCTATGCTACAGGCATAGACTTCAAACTCTTCGGCCAGTTCGTGCCCGGCACCGACTCCTGGATAAGCTTCTCGCTCATGAAATCGAGCGAAAGACTCAACGGCGTCAACGTGCCGCGCCCCAACGACCGCCGCTACAGCCTTGCCCTCTTCTTCACCGACTATTTCCCGAAATTCCCCAAACTTAAATTCAACCTCCGCGGCATACTGAACGACGGCCTGCCTTTCTCCGCCCCGCGCGGCAGCTTCGACAAGGGCTATTTCCGCGCTCCAGCCTATAAGCGCATAGACATCGGCCTGCAGTACGCCCTGCTCTCGCCCCGCGCCGAAGGCGAACCCCGCACCGGAGCATTGCGTCACTTCAAGAGCATCTGGCTCGGCCTCGACGTATTCAACCTCCTCGACATCAGCAATGTCAGCAGCTACTACTGGGTCACAGACATCAACGATATCCAGTACGCCGTGCCAAACTACCTCACCCGCCGCCAGTTCAACGTCCGCCTATCCCTCGAATTCTGATGAAACAATGAGGAGATTTCACAAATATCTATTCTTAGCATTACTGCCAGTCACAATGAACGTCCAAGCCGAAGAAGAATTCGAATGGGATAGCACCGAGAAAGTGGAATGGAGCGAATCATTCCGCACCGTAGATATTCCATCAACCAAAGACGGTTCTGTACAGCCGGCTTATTTCAGAAAAACGACTCAGAGCAAGCCTCAGCCGCTGATTGTCAGCCTCCACACATGGAGCGGCGGTTATAGCCAGAAAGACCCTATGACCGTCGATGTCGAAGCTCGCGACTGGAACTATATTCACCCTCACTTCCGAGGATTCAACAACAAGCCCGAAGCCATAGTCAGTGAATTTGTGCTCGCCGACATCAACGACGCAATCGACTATGCCATCGAAAACGGCAATGTAGACCCTGCCGAAATCCATATAGTAGGCGTTTCGGGAGGAGGACTTGCAACTCTGGCTGCATACATGGAGCTTCAGCGCGATATCAAATCGTTCAATGCCTGGGTTCCTATCTCCGACCTAAACGCCTGGTACTGGGAATCGCGAGGACGACGCTTCAATTATGCCGACCATATCATGGCCGCCATAGGCCGCGACGGTAAAATCGACACTGAGGAAGGCCGCCGCCGCTCGCCCCTATTCAAAGCCTTGCCGGCTCAAGCCCGTAAAAATTCTATCCTGCGCATCTATGCCGGAATCCACGATGGACACCTCGGCTGCGTGCCAATATCGCACTCAATCAACTTCTACAACCGCGTCGCCGGAGAATTCAAGTACGGCACCGACAATCTCAACGAAATCTATCGACACGCCGAAACCGACAGCTCCCTTGTAAGCAAAAACGAACTCCTCTCTCTTCTCGAAAAAAGAATCAACCCCGACTACATCGACAGCGGCCTCGAGTTACTCGGCCGCGCCGTTCACCTCACGAAAAAATCGGGCAACATCACCCTCACCATCTTCGAAGGCGAACACGAACAGCTCCCCGGCGCCCTCAGCCTCATAGCCAAGCTGAACGCAACTAATAATCAACAATAATCTAACATAGCATTAGAACCCTATTCTCTCTCATCAGTTTTTCAACTTAAAACCACCTTCGTTAAATATTTGTGTATTTTCACAAACCTATTGGCTTTAATCTCAATTTTATTTATCTTTGCAAATGATTGGTATACTCCAATCATGAAATTTTGGTAATAAAGAAGCGTTATGCTTATCTTGTAGTTTGGAAACGTAGGAAATTTTCAAAATGAATACAAGGATTGGCATAGTGGTTCTCACGCTAAGGCGTGGGCTGCTATTTCTACATCTGTATTCAAGGTTTCCTACGACCTCCAAACTAAGACGTGGCATTGCAGTTCCACGCTTCGCGTTTTAATTGCATCTATGGCAACTGGGATGCACAAATAGCAACAATATGAGACACTTTATGGCAAGCTTATTAGCATTCCTTTTTACCTTGAGTGTAATTGCCCAAAACGATGTAACGCAATTTCTTGGGATTCCTGTTGATGGAAGTAAATCTGAAGTAATCACCAAATTAAAATCCAAAGGATTCAAAGCAACATCCCTCAACAACGATATTCTTGAAGGTGAGTTTAATGGTAATAATGTATATGTCAACATCTTTACAAACGGAGATAAAGTATGCCGCATTGTAGCAACTGATGCCGTTTCCGTAGATGAACGCTCAATTCAGATTCGGTTCAATAATTTACTCCGTCAATTTGAAAATAATTCCAAATATCTGACTATTGGTGATAACACAAGCATAAATTCTGATGAAGATTTATCATATGAAATTAACGTCCATAAAAAACGTTATGAAGCTAATTTCTATCAGCGACCAGTGAAGATGGCTGATAAAGAAAACTGGCAAAATATCGTAATGGCAAGAATGATAGAAATGTTTGCGACAACAATAACAGAGAAGTACACAGAAGAGGACCTGGCAAATCCCACAAAGGAATTAATAGATGACTATGATAATATGATGGTTAAAGCGGCCATAGATATATTATCAAAAAAGCATGTATGGTTCATGATTTCCAACTATGCAGGAAAATATTATATATCTCTATTCTATGATAATGAATACAATCGTGCTGACGGAGAAGATTTATAGTAAAACATATATAAAAAAATAACAGTAATGAAACAATCACTTATATATATAATATCATTCATGTTCATTATGCTGTTTTCAGCATGTGAAAACAGCCAACAAGACGAACCACAGAGGCCTGGAGAATCGAATGAAGATTCAAAAATTGAATATTACATTAAATATGAACTAAAAACGACCTCAAAATCCGCTTTCAGTAGTGTTGAAGCAACTTTTCTAACGGAAAAAGGCAATGTCACCAAAACTATACCGCGAAATTGGGAAGGTACCTTCGGACCATTCACAAAGCTAGAATCGGCTTCATTTCAAGTCAAGTTCAACAATTCAATTTGGACAACATTTTACGGCAGAATTTCCACGTGTCGAGGCAACCAACCATATATCCTAAAAGCGGAAAAAAGTAGCTTTAACAAATCTCTCAATATGTCATACGCCATAACTGAAGATGATTTAAAATAATGAGGGCAATACAATTGATATCATCCTGTCATGATTGAATCTCCAAACAGCTATTAAGATATCATATTTTGACTATGGTAATAAAAAAACAACAAGTCATCACTTGGCTTCTTGAAACCGAAGCAAAAGAATACGACAATTATCCATGGGTTCCTATATTAGATAATAAAAAAAGTTTTGATTTCTTAGTTGATGGAATGGACTTCCTAAAAACAATCCGAAACGCAAAACCTAATTGGGGCTTGCCAGAACTTGTTACAAAGTCTTTTATCGAAATTATGAAAGAATGTTCCCCTTCTTTCGTTAATATAGGCCATGAGCTATTTGAAGAATTTTGCAAAGAAGAATGTGGGATTCTTATCACTAATGAATATGGGACCATAGTCTATGGATTCGGTGATGAAGGGTTGTATATCTGGCTATTCTCGTTTTACCATGGTCAAAGCAGAATCAGATGGCATCTTAATGTCACAGTCGACACAAATAATATTATTACTTCACACACAAGTTCATCAATTGACGAAAAACAATTATTCGTTCGTGAGATAGAGAGGCAACAACTATGCCAATGGCTATCAACATTTATAATCAACTATCTTGCTGTAAAAAAACATGGTAAAGTCGAAATAATTACTGCTCCAACAAACACTATAACTAAATTAGACGATACTCTTCTTAACAGTAAGGGTCTAGATTTTAAAGTCAAAAACAATAGTGGACAAGAAGTGATTATTATGGATTCCAGATGGCTTCGCAAAATTATTAACGACAACGATATTTTTGTCCGAGGATACTTTAGACTTCAACGTAAAAAGAATGCTCAACGTGAATGGTATAAAGAACTGATTTATATAGACCCAACAGTTAGACATGGCTACCATCGAAATGCCAAGAAAGAAAACTGCATTGATAATGATACGCTAGAATCCTAACATCCACTTCAGCGGCAGACAAGCTGAATGTCACTTCTATAATAAAACCTATAATATAGGGCTGCGTAGCTGCGACATATCTTGACGATTGTCTCGCAGCTACGTAGCTCACTTTATCCTTCTATATATGACCTCGTCCATACATAAGGCTTCACTCTTGGCGCAGCCCTGCCTGACGGCTTAGTTTACCTAAATCTAACGCCGAAACTGGCGAAGGGCTATTTTGTGGGGGCGGTGGTGATTTCGAGGGTGGAGCCGGAGGTGATGTCGGAGTGGTCGATGGTGAGTTTTTTGTGGGTTTTACCGTTAAGTTTCATAGATTTCACCTTGAAGTCATCGGGTGAGCGGCGGTTCACTTTCACCGTGAATGTCTTGCCATTATCCAAAGCGATATCCACGTGGTCGAAGAGGGGCAGGCCGAGGGAGTATTCGGTCGTGCCGGGGCATACGGGGTAGAAGCCGAGGGCGGCAAAGACATACCAGGCCGACATCTGGCCGGCGTCGTCGTTGCCCGACAGACCTCCCGGCACTGCATGATATTCATTATCCATAATCGCGCGCACGTAGCGGCGTGTCTTTTCGGGCTCGCCGGCGTCGTTGAACATCCATGCCACCTGGTGACATGGCTCGTTGCCGTGCCAATAGCGCCCGGCAGTGAACATAGAATCGAGTTTGGCAGCAAATACTTTGCGCCCACCCATTGCGCCGATAAGGCCTCGGCGGTCATGAGGCACATACCATGTATAGTGGCAGGGCGCGCCTTCGGTTATAGCCTTGTTGAAGGTAAAGGGATTGAAATTCTCCTGCCATGAGCCATCGGCATAGCGTCCTCGGGCATAGCCGGTTGCCGGGTCTATGACATTGCGGTAGTTCTGCGAGCGGGCGCGCAGGGCTTTAGCATCGTCCTTATGTCCGAGGGCATCGGCAAGGACGGAAAGAGCGTAATCATCGTAGGCATACTCGAGTGTGCGCGAAACATGCTCGCGCTTGTGATAGGCATAAGGCACCGTGTCTTCGAGCGGCACATAGCCGTAACGGAGATACGATTCGAGGGCACGCCGCCCCTTGCCGTCGCGATACTCGGCCGGGTCGGCCGGCGATTCAAAGGCATTCTGCCGCAGACCACGATACGCCTTGGCCACATCGAAGCCTCGCACGCCTTTCACATATGCATCAGCAACCACAGACACCACATGGTCGCCAATCATAGCCGCCGTGTAGCTGTTCCAGCAGGGGAAGATAGGCATCCAGCCTCCCTGTTCGTACTTGTCGGCAAGCGACTGCATCATATCTGCCGACTTCTCCGGCTCAAGGATAAGCAGCAGCGGGTGAAGCGCTCGATAGGTATCCCAAAGGCTGAAATCGTCGTAGTAGTGATGCCCCGGCGCAGTCTTCTTCATTTCTTTTCCACCAGCAAACAAAGGATAAGCCCCATCAACATCGTTGGTAGCCCGCGGAAGGAATGAGCATCGGTATAATGCGCTGTAAAATTTGATTTTATCAATATCAGAGCTACCCTCTACCCTGATTTTGCCAAGGTGAGTCTCCCATATATCTGCCAGGCGGCTACGCGTGCCGTCGAAATCCCACAACGGCATCTCGGCCCGCAGATTTGCCATAGCACCGTCGAGCGATGTAAACGAAGAGGCAGCACGGGCCACAACCGTCTCTCCTGCCGCCACATCAAACTCTATATAAGCACCAAGCCTGGCGACAGAATCGGCGGAGACAACTCCCGGATAGATGCTGTCGCCCTTGAAAACGCCACAAGCGGTAACATTCACGCTTTCGGGCCATTCAAGCACATAATATCCGGCAAATCCGGCTTCCTCGCCCTTGCCCTGATAGATACGGTGTACAGGATTGCGGGCAGT
This sequence comes from uncultured Muribaculaceae bacterium, assembly GCA_910578035.1. Lineage (GTDB taxonomy): Bacteria > Bacteroidota > Bacteroidia > Bacteroidales > Muribaculaceae > CAG-873. The sequence continues at coordinate 1,126 of CAJTOB010000033.1, read as the reverse complement.
GATTCGCCTCGCCGCAACATCGACAGTGACAGAGCCTTGAGCCTCGTCGCTATTAGGATTCACGACAATGAAGCCTTTTCCGGCGCGATCGTAGGTAAAGCGGAAAATGGCCGCGCGCGAAGTCGCTGTCATTTCCGTCTTTATCTGCTCGTCTGGCAGATATACAGAGTAGTAATCGGGGCGTGACACTTCTGTGGTCCGGTCCATACGCGAAGCACGGGCTGCCGGCGATGTCCGCAGGGTCTCGCCGAGAGCCATCACCGTTACAGAGCCGTAATCCTGTGTACAGCCGCCATTTATCCAGTGCGAATTACGAAACCCCTGCAGCATGTCGTCATAGTAATAATATGGAGCCACGCACTTGCGCTCGGTGTCGCGGGTCTGCGGCGTCCAGAAATTCATGCCGTTTGGCTCCAGTACAGCCGGAATGACCTGACCGAGCTCTTCTGTTCCCTTGCCGAACATCCCGGCCGTGGCCGAGGCGCTATAGTCGGTGCCGATACGGGGTTCAACATAGTTGAGAGGCGACACAGCTGTCACTGAGGCGCATAAAGAAAGTGAAAATATGATTGCAAGCGTCTTTTTCATGATAACTGTCATAGGTTTGAGACGCAAAAATACGCAAATATCACCGATATTAATTATATTTGTCCGATAAATCAGATAGAATCAAGTATATGGCAGGTAATTTTTCGAATATCATGGACAGCAAGTACAGCCTTGTGGCGTGGCTAACCATAATGTGCTGTCTCATCATCATAGCGGGCACGTCTGCGGGCGAACATTGCGGACTCCATTTCGTATCATTTGCAGCAACCCTTATCGACGCAGCCGTCTTTCTTGCATGGCTCATATGGGTGATAATCGTCAACCTCAAAAAAACACCTGTCAGGCCGATGAACCCCGAGCCAAGAAATTTCATAAACATCGTATCGTTCATGCTGTTGGTCTACTGGATTCTGACAGGATTTTTCGAGGCCATATGCGGTCCTTGGATTGTGATTCCGACAATTGTGATATATATCGCGACCATTATCATCACATTCACAATGAAAGCCAGACGATGAGACTCTTAGAGGTTGTTTAATAACATATGTGAAAACACAGGTTGGTGTATTTTTGCTTA
>CAJTOB010000032.1 GCA_910578035.1 uncultured Muribaculaceae bacterium | reverse complement strand
TCCATCTCGCACTTTTTGCCCTGTGATTTCACATATGTTATTAAACAACCTCTTAGAGTGACTGATTACTGATTGTCGATGCTATTGAGGGCGTAGACGTATGCGCCGATAGAAATAGCCTTGGAGGCACCGAGCTTGGAAACTATAAGGCCGGTGCGCTTCATCGGGTCGTAGACTGCGGTTTCCTCGGTACCGTAAACCTGAATGGGGTGCGGATCGCCGACAACGAATTTGGCAAATTCGAGCTCGTCATCGAGGTCAAACACACGCAGCTGCACACGGTTGACAGTCTCGTCCGACATAGTCTTCAATGTCGAGCGCATTTCACGAAGCAGAGACGGCTTGATATACTTTATAGCACCTGTAAGACCGCCTCCTACTACCACGAGGGAGTCTGTAAGGGTTACAGCGGTAGCAAAAGCGTCGCCGGCTATTTCGCCGAACAGCTCGAAAGCCTTGATAGCAGCCTCGCGGTTTCCTTCTTTCTCGCCTTCGGCAATCTTGAAGATATCATAGGGTTCGAGGCCATGGTTCTCGTCGTTGATAAGTTTGCCGTATTCACGCTTTATGGCGCGTATGGAAGCGCCTTCTTCGGCTATGATTTCGGGCAAGCGCTTGTTGCGCAGGCAGAAAGTCTCCACACAGCAGTTATTGCCCAGATTAAGGTTTCCGTTGATTACCGAGCCGATGCCGAGTCCGGTGCCGAAGGTATAGCCAAGCATGTTGGTGTACTGGCGGGTGCCTCCGAGCTCTTTGATGCGACGGTTCACTTCAGGAAGAGCGCCGCCGGTAGCTTCGCCATAGGCAAAGAGGTCGCCGTCGTTGTTTATGAACACTGGCAGACCGAATTTCGACTTCAGGAAGGGGCCGAGGGCTACACCATCGCGGAAGCAGGGGAAATTTGGCAGGTAGCCGCCAATGATACCGGCTTTATAGTCGGCAGGGCCGGGGAAGGCGAAGCTAAGCGCCACGGGCTTCTCGTCGAGCTTCTCGATTACTTCTGCGAAGCCTTTCACCATTGTCGAAAGACAAAGATCGAGGTCGTGGGCATTCGACGGATATGTGATAGGGTCTACAATGAAATCGTATCCGCGCATTGCGCTGAATACAAAGTTCGTGCCGCCGGCATCGAGGGTCACGACGATTCGCTGGTCAGTCTTATACATGATAATAGTTAGGAGTTACAAGTTAGCAGTTAGGAGTTTTTCCTTATTTCTAAATATCAGGGTATGTAGGTGGACACAATTGTGCCTTTGCCTTCAATTGTCACTTCAGAAGTCGAGGCCGGCACAAGAGCGGTCTCACCCTGGCGCAGCGATATCTCGCCGTCGGTACTCTTCACGGTGAGTTCGCCGGCAGTAGCCACAAGAATAGTGAATGAATCGCGGGTGGCGAGAGCCACTGTCATGGCGCCGTCTACCCGCGCCACTTCTGTCTTGAAGTATGAGCAGTCTGCTAGGGTGCACAGTTCTCCGACCACACCAAGCTCGTTCAGCGCAGGCAAATCAACGGTATCATCGAAATCAATGGCATCTACAGATTCCTCGACGTGCAGCTGTCGGGGATTGCCCTGAGCATCGCGGCGGTCGTAGTCGTAGATTCGATATGTGATGTCGGAAGCCTCCTGTATTTCAAGCACAAAGTTTCCGCGACCGATGCTGTGCACGCGGCCTGCGGGCAGAAAGAAGACATCACCCGCATTGGTGAAATACTTGTGGAGCGAGGGTATAATCTCGTTTTCGGCCACCTGGCGGCGGAATTCGGCTGCATCGATATGCTTCGAGAAGCCGGCATAGAGATATGCGCCTTCGGCGGGCGCGATGGAATACCACATTTCGGTCTTGCCAAGTGAGTCATGGCGCTTTGCGGCGAGGGCATCGTCGGGGTGCACCTGCACCGAAAGGTCGTCGGACGAGTCAATGAGTTTGACAAGCAGGGGGAATTTACCGTCATATTTCTTCATAAGACGCTCACCCATAATCTCGTTGCCATGTGCGGCGATGAGCGAGGGAAGAGTGGCACCCTTGTATGTGCCCTGCGATACAACCGATTCATGGCCCGGCATAGGCGAAAGTTCCCAGCTTTCGCCTATATGGTCGCCCTGCGAGGGAATGCCTTTGAACTCGGCGATACGCTTGCCGCCCCAGATGACACTTTTGAATATAGGATCGAATTTAAGTATTTCCATTACTGTGCGTTATATTAGTTCTTTATTGTTACTTCCACGGGATTGGCAATAGCCCTGGATACTTCGCCCAGATGAGCTCCCCACGAATCGAGTGTGCCGAAGTCCTCTCGGTCCCATGCAAACCCCCAGTAGTGAGTCAGTGTATCGGCTGGAGCCATTTCCTTGACAACAGTATAGTGATTCTGAATGAAGGCTGCGTCCTCCGAGCCCGGCATCACCACGCCGAGGAGGGCCTTGCCGTTGTCGGGGCCTTGAGTAAGGTCGGACACGGCCACATAAGCCGGGCCGCCGGTAGTCTCGCCGCCCTCGCGCACAGGCATTCCGGCGCATATAAGGCGCGAAGTGCCAAGCCCGTCGAACCATGTCTGCTGGCGGTTGAGATATGAGCCCCTATCGAGACTGATTACACGATGCTCCACCACGGCAGAGTCGGCGCCAAGCGCACGCGGAGCAAAGTCCAGGCGCGCGGTGAAGCGAAGCGGACCGTTGTCGAGCACTTCGACGGTATCGTAGCACCATGCGAAGAGTATGCTGTCGTTTTCAACGAAAGCGGCCACACCATCGCCGAGAGTCGGCCCTACGGCATAGCAGTCCATACCCAGACCATGGTCTATATGATACGAAAAACTGTCGATATACTCCTGCGCCAGTTTCGGGTCTATCGCACGCAGAGAATCGACGCGGGCCCAAACCGCAGGGTCGGTCTCGTCCTTATAGAGCACAGGCAAAATCGGCTCGTTGTTCAGGTGCTTGAAGAAAATATCATATCCGAAAGCACGCTCACCCTTGCGCTGGGTTGCAGGGCCGTATATACGGAATCCTACGCGCTCGTTCTCCCAGGCGATATCGTCGGCCCGTTCGGGATAAGGGCGTCCGCAGGTCACCACATCATACTCATGCGCGCTGTCTGCCGCATGAACTGTGTATGATGCCTCGCTGCCGGGGGCCATACGGACAGGAAAAATAAGCTGACCGTCGTGCGTTATCTGAGACGGCACTTCGCTGCCCGACGCATCGAGGACATATACATATCCTGCGCCGAGACCGTCGAGCACTGCGGCGGCAGGCACAGAGGCCATCTGCTCGACGGCAGCACCTCCGGCCGGATTGCTCACTATAAGCTCTATACTGTTTTTAGTTGTACAGGCGCCCAACAGAGGCACCAATGCCATAATCAGCTTAATTTTTTTCATCAGATTGGGTTTGTTTTTCAAAATTACGATAAATATAACATATCGGCAAATCTGATTTTGCACAAAAATAGTTGGTATAGCGTCATGCAAGTGTCCTCATGAGTGCAAAATTTGTAATTGCCATAAAAAAACGCTCCCTACCCGTTCATGTAATCACGGATAAGGAGCGCTATATCATGACGGAGGTGTTCAGAGGCTTGCCAGCGCTGTTCCGTTCGTTTCAAGTTTTTTCAGTCGTGCAAGAGCCTCTATATAGTAATAGTCGGCATAGATAATCGACGCGTCGATTTCGCTTCCGGCGGGATGATGGCCGGTTGAATGGTCGAGGAACGAGCAACGCTTCTCGCCCGAGCGATATGCCGGCGAATTGAGCGACGCAAGCATTTCGACAGCGGCGTCGCGGTACTCGGCGCTCTTGTCGCCCTCGACGTAGCCCTGCAGCTCCAGAAGAGCCGAAGCGACCACACCGGCAGCCGAAGCGTCGCGGGGAGCCTGCGGAATGGCGGGGTCATCAAAATCCCAGTAAGGCACCATGTCTTCGGGCAGACGCTTGAGGTATGCGTCGGTCACCTTGCAGGCAAAATCAAGGAAACGTTTGTCGCCGGTCTCGCGGTAGACCATCGTATAGCCGTAGACAGCCCAAGCCTGGCCGCGTGCCCATGTCGAGGAGTCGGAGTAGCCCTGATGTGTCACACCCTTTATGAAATGACCGTCCACGGGGTCGTAGACCGCCACATGATAGCATGTGCCGTCGGGGCGGAAGTGATAGTTCATCGTGGTCTCGGCATGCTTCACGGCGATATCATACAGCGACTTGTCGCCGCCGTTCTTAGAGGCCCAGAAGAGCATTTCGAGGTTTATCATGTTGTCCATGATTGTATTGTGTCCGCCGAACATCTCCACATTGCGCGGCCACGACAGCAGAGTGCCCACATTGGGGTTAAAGAGAGTTGCGAGCGAGTCGGCACTGGCAAGGAGCACCTGCTTGTACTCGCTGTCGTCGGTGAGGCGGTAGCCGTTGCCATAGCTGCATATCATTAGGAAGCCGAGATCGTGGTCGAAGATAGGACGCTGCGACAGATACCCGAGTTCGCCGGTATAGCGCATTGCTTTCTCGCGAACAAGAGAGTCGCCGGTAAGCTCATAGTCATACCACAGCACACCGGGCCAGAAGCCCGAGCACCATTCGTCGGGAGTAGCCTTGCGGCAGGCCCATACGCTGTCGGCGCCCTGGATATTCCGGGGAATCATCGAATAATCGGTAGAATCGTTGCAGAGATTGCGAATGCTGCGGTGCACCTGCTGATTGCAGTACTCGATTGCCTCATCGAGATCGAAGGCTGTAGCCTCCTCCCTGGCAGTCGAGCTTGTCGACGCGCACGAAGCAAACATCAGTGAAGCCAATATTATAGCTGTATTCTTCATAACTTTTTAAGGTCAAAATCTATGATATCCATCCAGCCGCGATCGGAAACGCCGGCGGGTGTGATGCTGTAAAATCCAATTTTTGCGCCAATCCACTTGCCTGCACGTGCCTTGAACACACCGCCGGCGGGTATAAATTTCTTACCGTCGAGGCTGTAGTAGAAGCGACATTCCGCTCCCGGCTTCACTACTGCGCGCAGCCAGAGGTCGCACTCCATATTGGGAAGCAGTCCGGCTTCATATACGCGTGTAGGCTCTATGGTGGCTAAATCTGTCACGGTCTCTGCGCCGCCCTGCTCCGCATCGGCACATTCGACGCTCTGAAGCACAAACTTGTCGCCTTTTTTAGCAAGCCCGAGGCGGGCGTAATCCCAGCCCATGATGACGAGACCCGAAGAAACGCCCTCGGAGGCGGATTTGGCCGAAATCTGCACCTTGGCAGTAGCCTCGAAGCTCTCGCAGGGGAATTTCTGCAGCCACAGATTGGGCACCTCCCACATATTCACGAAATTATCGGAAACCTTATGCCCGTAGAGGCGCATCATCGCTCCCGTGGTGGGAAACCCATAGAAATCATTATAGTTGGCATGCCACTGGAAGAGGCTGTCGGTGCCGACAGTTCCTGCCGATGGCACAAGGCCTGCGGGCTTGGCATGGCGCTTCACTGGCTCGCCACAGCCGTCGCCGTCGCCGTCTATGCCCATCACAGGCCAGCCGTCGGTCCATTTTACAGGATTCAGGTGAAGCAAACGGCCATAGGCACCCTTATCCTGAAAGTTTATAAACCAGTCTTCGCCCTCGGCTGTCGTAATCCAGCCACCCTGGTGGGGACCGTTGATGCCCGATTTGCCGGTAGCCATGACTATTTTCTTTTCGTAAGGCCCGTAGATATTTTTCGAGCGAAGAGCAAGCTGCCAGCCGTCTACAACACCACCGGCAGGAGCGAGTATATAGTAATAATCACCACGCTTGTAGAGCTTTGGGCCTTCGATTGTATGGTTGATTCCATCGTTGCCGTCGAAAACGATTCGGGGCTTGCTTATCAGGCGTGTGCCGTCGGCCGACATTTCGCTGATTGTCACAACACTATTGAAACCGGCACGCGAAGCCGCCCAGGCATTGGCAAGATAAGCCTTGCCGTCGGTATCCCACAGCGGAGTTGGGTCTATCATGCCCTTGCCGCCTTTCACGAGCACCGGCTCGCTCCATTCGCCTTCGGGGTCGGCTGTCTTTATCATATAGATGCCGAAATCGGGGTCGCCCCAATAAATATAGTACTCGCCGTTGTGATAGCGTATGCAGGGCGCCCACACGCCTTTGCCGTGGCGGGGGGCGGCATCATAGAAATCTGTCGGAGGAACAGCCGGAAGAGCGTAGTTCACTATAGTCCAGTTGACGAGGTCTGTCGATTTGAGGATAGGCAGACCGGGAGCGCACTGAAAACTCGAGGCTGTCATATAGAATGTGCGCCCGTCGGGGGCTGCAACAGGGTCGGGGTCGGAATAATCTGCTTCGATTATCGGGTTGACATAAGTGCGGCCTTTCACATTGGCCGGATTAGATACAAACTGCACCTCACCGGCTGTCGCAGCCAGAGAGGTACAAATCAGTATCAAAAGAAATTTCAATCTATCCATGAGAATATTAACCATAACACTTATTCCAATCTATCTTTATCTCATCAGGGCTTATGAAGCCCTCTTGTACCTATATATACGTCTGAATGATTACTGACACTTAAAGTGGCCTGAATTTTATAGCCACACCACCGCGGGGAGCGAGCTCGAATGCGAGTTTGTCGGTGTTTTTCACCTTTTTGGTGTCTACGGCCACATGTGTGCGTGTTTTCACCTTCTCGCCGCCGTCGGTATAAATTGTGGCCTCATACTTCTTACCCGGCTCGAGGAACGACAGGTCGACGGTCTGGCGGCCGCCATCGTTGTTGGCAAGTGCTGCCGCCCACCATGTGTCGCCCTTGCGGCGTGCCATGGCTATGCCCTCGCCCGGACGGCCCGAGAGCACGCGTGTGTCGTCAAACACCGTCTCGAGGTCCTCGAACCATTTGATTTCGGGCTCGCCGTTGTAGGCGTCGGGCTTGTCGTACCACAAAATGGTCTGAAGAGGGCTGTAGAATATGAGCGATGCGGCCAGCTGATGCGCATGTGTGTTGCGCAGTCGCTTGTCGTAGTAGCATATAGTATAGTCGGCCGCGCCGTTGAGCATGCGGGTGAAGGGCAGAATGGTGTTGTGCGTCGCATCGGGCCACTCTTCGTTGCCGCAGATACCTTCCTGAGTCAGCAGATTAGGATATGTGCGCGAGAAGCCCGAGGGGCGAAACTCGTCGTGTATATTCATATGCAGATGGTTGTCGGCGGCCTTGCGCACCATATCATGGAGCCAGGTGGCCCAGCGATGGCTGGCATACTGCACGAAGCCCGACTTCACTCCGGCCACACCCCATTGACGCAGAAGAGGGAACAGCTCGTCCATCTGCTTCATGAGCGCGTGCTGGTTCACATAGAGCCACACGCCGACACCTTTTTCCTTGCCGTGGGCTATCACCTTTGCCATATCTACTTTGTCGACAACCTTGGTTGCGTCGCCGTCGTGGCTCGTACATGGCACGTACCACTGCCAGTCGTAGAGCATGTAAGGTATATTGTGCTCCGCACAGAAATCGATGGTCTTGATGCCGCCCTCGGTAGTCATCACTGTCGAACGCATGATTTTTCCGGGCTTAACCCAGCTGAAATCGCCCTCGGCACGCAGATTGAGGTTGAGCACTATGTCGTTGTTCTCAATCAGTTCGCCGGGAGTGTCGGCTGTCATGATTATCTTCCATGGAGTGGCATAGTAGGTGACGATATCTACCGGCGAGTACATCACCGATTCGAGCGTGCCCGGCTTGCCTTCGCGTGCCCGGAACTTGGTGAGGCACCAGTCGTCGACATCGGCATCAAGCAGCGCAAGCCATTTGCCGTCGGGCAGTTCCATGGTAAGCGCTCGCTCCACCGGGCGCGTGATTGAATCTACCGGGGTGTAATCGAATGTGGCCTGAGCCCACTTTTCGCTCCAGGCCATAGTACCCTCCGGCAAAGTGTAATCGGTGAGGTCGCCGACCACTTTATGAAATATGGCGGCAGGATGCTCGGGGAAGAAATAGCGGAAAGCGAGGCCTTCATCGTAGGCGCGCACCTGAACATCGAGGCGATAGTCGCTCTTGTCCTTGCGGCTCATGTGGAGAGTGGCCGAGTTGAAGCGGTCGCGGACCGTAGAGCGCTCGCCGTAGAGAGGCGTCCATGTGCTGTCTACGGGCGCGTGCACTGTCACACTGTCGACCGTCAGCAGGTCCATCCAGCTTTCGGGTTGCTCGAGAGTGCGCTTGCCAAGAGCCATTTCCCACACCCAGTTGTCTATCTCAAGACCGGCGCGCGAAGGCAATATGACCGCGTTGCCATCGACAGCCACACTGTAGGTCAGCTCCTTTCCATTCTTATCAAAAAAGATAGTATTGCGACCGTCCGGTGAACTGAGCCTAAGTTCAGCCGCCGATACACTCAGAACAGCTGCGGCTGCCGCAGCTATAGCTATGCTTTTCTTCATTTTTTCCGTATTATTTTTACCCCTTAATACGTCAAAAACGGCTTCAGCACTCAATATCGGACCTTCTATAGCTTTATATATATGCGGCGGCGGTAGAGGGGATAGCCGATTGCGCCGACTATGAGCATAAAAGCGAGCGCATATACGGCAGATGCCAGGCACGGGTCGGGAAATACAGACAGTATTCCCTCATACACTGCCTTTTTATTGCCGAAACGGCTCATGATTATCGCCATCAGCTCGCTAAGCACATAGAGAAAGAGCGGATTCACGCCGAAACTCTCGAAGAATACGCTCCACGAGCGCTTGCCGCGCATGTCTATCACATAGATTAGTGTCGCAAGGAGCAAGGCGGCCAGGCCGGTGGTGGCAAGCACAAAAGTAGGCGACCAGATGCGCTTGTTGAGCGGAAGCCATTCCATGAGCAGGAAACCGCAGGCCATGAGCATAAAACCGACCGCAAACAGGCCGACCGTACGCTCTGCAAGCGGCTTACGGCTCTTTATCAGCGCTCCGCAGCAGAAGCCAATTATAGTATGTGCTACCGCCGAGATTGTTCCGGCAAGCCCTTCGGGGTCTATGGGCGATTTATGGTAAAGGTGTGCTTCTCCTAAAAGGAAACGGTCTGCGATGGCGTTGAAATTGGTCTCGTCGGCAGCATAGCCGTTGCAGGTGCACACAAGGACAGTATAGACCGCCAGCAGCGCCACGGCTGTCCAGGCCATAGCCTTGCGACTCATACACAAGGACATGAGCGATACCGCGCCGAAGCACAGGCCGATGCGCGGCAACACACCCGTGAGGCGAAGCCGCCCGAAATCCCACGGCGCGCCCTTGCAGGCAAGCACAATCCAGTGGAGTGCCCAGCCGATAAGGATAATCATGGCAGCCCGCCACAGAATCTTGCGTATCACGGGCCACGAAGCCTTGAAGTCGTTCTTCGACAGCGACAGATAGGTCGTGACACCCATTATGAACAGAAAGAACGGAAATACGAGGTCGCAGGGCGTAAGGCCGTTCCATGCCGAATGCCGCAGACTGTCGTAAGACAGCGGACCGCCGGCATTGTTCACCACTATCATACCGACAATGGTGATGCCTCGCATCACATCGAGCGAAAGCAGGCGTCCGGTCTTACTTGCCATCAGCCTTTCCGAATACCTTGTTGAAGACGTCGCGCGCGGTGTCTATGCAGTTGCCCTCGGCCGTCGAGGCATAGGGCTTATGGCTGAGAGTCCACGGCTCTTCCATTGCGTAGTAGTCAATGGTTTCCACCGGCTTGCCGTCGAAACCGTCGCGCAGAGTCTGCAAGAAAGCCTCCCAGCGGGGATAGTAGAAATCCTTGAGGATGCCGTTCCATTCCTTGTGGGCATAGTCGCGCAGCTTGCCCTTATCGGCACACTTGCGAGGCCCCCAGGTGGTTATCTGCACACGGGCATTCCATTCATACTGGTCTTTCTCCTCCTGGTTGACACCGGCATTGCGGGCTTTTTCTATCCACGAGCCCACGCGGAATTCAGGTCTTGTTGCCAATAGACGGTCCTGCTCCAGGAGCATATCGAGAAAACGCGAGCTGTTCGCTTCAAAGGCCTTGCGGTCGAAGCATTTATATGATGCTATCGTATTCTGATAGGTGCGGCGGCCTTCGTCGGCAAGAGCTTGGCGCACTATATCCACGAGGTCATACTCGAAGTTGTTCACCCCACGGAAACCCTCGGCAGCCTCGAGCATAAGCGCGGCGGCATCGGCCGTAGCCGTTGGGTCGTAATAGTTCTTCATCTTAGACCAGCTCGACACCTGGAAGTTATCGAGATTCGGACGCGCGCAGAAAATCGATTCGTGCGTGCCCTGCTGAATGTTGCCCAAAGGCGCATTGTAGATACTGTTGGCAAGAATAAGCCATGCGTCATACACCTTTTGGTCGAAACGGCCATAGCGGGCTGTCACATAGTCTTTGAGCCATTCTTCCTTGGTCGGAACACGGTCCAGCCACGGCAGTTCGGCCATGAGCTCGAACATCACCGGATTGTTTTCCGAGCCCTCCATCGTAAACCCGATGCCGCGGCAATATTTGCCCAGAGGGTGCTCGCCAATCTGGCGGTAATTGTCGATAAGTTCGTCCATGCGTCCATGAAGGCCGATATTACCGCCGAAATTCTCGAGCATACACATAATCCAGCGGTGCTCGCCGAAGCCGTTGGCACGGCGCGCCGGCGACTCGATGCCCCACATAGGCTTGCACTCAGCAAAAAGATCGAGAATCATGAGGTCGCCGGGAGTCAGGCCGTCGAGCATTTCCTGTCGCGGATTTTTATCCCAGCCCTGCACAACCCACACGCCTGCGGGGTTAGCCTTCTTCATGGCCTCCATAACCGCTTTACCGCCGGCGGTAAAGTCGAAAAGCTCGGCATCGCGGCATTCGTGGAAGGGGTCCATCGAATAATAGTCCGACTTCCCGAAAAGCTTTTTCTGCTCATCGTAGTAGAGCGCGGCTATTTCGGCAAATTTCGGGTCGGTAGGATAAAGAAAGGCAGGCCGTGTAAAACCGTTCCATAGCGGCGATTTTATAATATTGAGGCCAAGCTTCTCGTCGGCATTACTCGGCATCATGCCGCTGTAGCCCGGGAGGACCGGTTTGATGCCATATTCCTTCATACGTGCAAGAATCTGCTTCTGCATCGCTTCCTGAGCCTCATACCAGCTGTCGGGCAGGGGTCCGCCCCAGCCCTCGAGATTGTTCATGGCCCACCATGCAAGAAAGGCCGGCCCGGCTATGAAACTGTTGATTTCTTCCTTGGTATAGCCAAGACGCGAAAGCATATTGCGCCACACGCACTCCTGCCCTACCGCCGCCAGGGGCATATTCACTCCGTGAAGAGCCATCCAGTCGATTTCCTTCTCCCAGCGCTCCCAATCCCAGAAAGGCATAGTATAAGAGTAGGTGCAGTAGTTGAAATCGTAGCGCAGCTTTTTGTCGGTAGTCTTCCGTATGGTCTCCACAGGCAGAGGCAGCTTCTCTGGCAACGCGGCCGTCATGCCGTTCCACGACAGATGCACGTTGAGCACATGCTTGAGATACCAGTTGATACCGGTAGCGACACTCACATAGTCGCTGCCTTTCACATACACCTTGTCGCCCTTGCGGCCTATCTCGAAATAGTCGAGACCGTCGGGCGAGGCCTTGACCTCGGTGACAAATTTTTTAGACGCGCCGGCGTCAATCCTTTCGAGAAGACCCTTTATAGGATTGGCTGCAAAAGATGTGATAGTAACGATGGCAAAAAGACATGCCGATACAATAAGACGGAGTTTCATAGCACAGTTATCAGGTTCAGACTGCAAATGTACGCAAAAACTTCAACAATACACAATCCTGAAGCCATATGATAGCGCCCCTTACTCGGCGTATGTATTGAGGCTGTGGGGGGCTACGGTGATGTTGAGATACTTTTTGCCCACAGGCACCGCCAGGCGTGCCTTGCGGTCGGTAAAGTTGGCTGCGGTGACAACCGTCTTGCCGTCGGGCGTTTCGGCCACCAGTACCGGCGTATCGCCCCCGCGCCATGCCGTAATCTTGCTGCCCGTAGGTATGAAATTGGCATAGTGCCGAACGGCGTAATACTCCGGAGTGAGCGTATATGTCTTCGAGGCTGAATCCACGCGGATAAGAGCGTTCTGCTTCCAGCCCCAGCCGCTGCAGCCGTCGTCGGGCAGAATGAAATTCCAAAAAGTATAGTCTTCGGCGCCGTTGCCGAGATAGTGGTTGATACGCTCGAACGTATGCTCGGCCGCGCCCCAGTCGAACGAGCCCCAGCCGCATTCGCCCTCGGTCTGCACATACCGGAATCCGGGATATTTCTTGCGGAGTGCAGGCAGTATCTGGCCACCCTCCCATTGGAATCCGACACCTTTATACGTCTTGGACGCACGGCTGTCGGCAAGCACCTTGTCGATAACATCATAGCGGTTCGTATTGATGGTGCCGAAATAAATATCCACATTCGGGTGTGTCTTGCCAAGTGTAGGTGCAAGATATTCTGTATTGAAAAGGATTATGCCCTCGGGAGTCCACGCACAGCCGGGGTAGGGAGTATAGCTCCACGACTCATTCTGGAACATCACCATATCAATCGGTATATTCTGCTCGGCATAAGCGTCGATAAACTTTCCGAAATAGTCGGCATAAGCCTGCAGATAGCGCGGCTCCATTATGAAATAGTTGTTTTCCGACAATTTCGGCGGGAAAATACCCTTGGGAGCCTTATAGTCCTCGCGGTTAACGTCGGGCTGGCCGGCAAACAGAAACGCATCTTTGCGCGGGTCCATATTGTTGGTCCGGTCGGAGCGAACGGGATAGTCGGCATTGATTTTCATCCACGACGGCGGGCTCCACGGCGAAGCCCAGAATGTCATATCGGGGCAAAGCGCCTGTGCCTGATGTATAAACGGAATGAGAGTCGTCTTGTCGCGCTCTATATTGAAATATCGCAGATCGAAATCGCCTGCAACCTCGTCGCAGCTATACCAGTCGCGCGCATAGTCGTTGGCATTCATCGGAATACGGCCCATATTTATGCGCAATTCACCCTCAGGCGAAAACACCTTCTCCATAATCTCGGCACGGTCCGACTCCGGCAGCAGATTGAGCGCGTCATATCCGCGCTCGTTGAAACACGTACCCCAACGCCCGAAATTCACGGGCTCGGCAAGCGTCTCGACCACCGTTCCCGACGGCCGCGACGACAGTTTCACTTTTCCCGAAGGTTTCCACACACTCGACTCCGTGGTGCTTACACAGTCGAAAGTCTGCGCCATCATGCCGACGGCACAGGAAAGAGCTGCTAAAGAGGCTATAACTTTCATATAATTAGATTTCAAGATTACTTTTTATTATACGTATAAACTTCGCCAAACACTCAAATTAACTTAAGGGTTAATTTTTAGGCCAAAAAATTTGCACAGACCACGATTTAAGGCTAATTTTGCACAAAACTACAAAAACATTATTGAAATGACAAACCCAAAAGTTAACAGCGGCTCCGAAGAGGACGATAAGATTGATATAGAATTTATCGTTGAAGATTGTTTATACAGCATGAAATATGGCGATAAAGAATGTGAATATGACCGCATTTTCAATCAGTTTGAAGATGTGGATAAAATATCGCATTTTTTTGAAGAAAACATTCATTATCTGAACCTTCCGGCCTGGAACAATGTGCCCAACGTCGAGTCTGCCACTCGTCAAGTACTTTATGAAGCCAAAGAACTCGAAAAACGCCTCATTGATTTTGCCGAAAACACCATGAAAGGAAAGACTCCAGACCTTGACTATATGTTCCGGTATGTCGGCGGAGAAGAGTTCTCAGACGTTTATGAATATACACCCATGAAAGCCTATGGCAAAGGCCGCCCGGCCTTTCTGAGGCTTTATGCAATCAAACTTGCACCCAACAAATATGTTATAACAGGAGGAGGGATAAAGCTCCACGACTCCATACAGTCATCTCCCGGCATCAAAGAACATGTGCTGCAGAATATACGCCGCGCTCGGGAATGGCTCCAGAATTTATAAATATACAATATATACATTTGAGAGGTTTTATCAACCCATGAATCTGAATTTAGAGAAGCTCAACAAACTCGCAAAACCGAGAAGTGAAGCTGCAAAAGAGCGCGCACGATTCCGGATGGAGAGCTATGGCTGGCGAAGAATGTCGCAAGATGTCGCCCTCGCCATACTCCACCATCTGCGCGAAAACGGAATCTCACAAAAGAAATTCGCCGAAATGATGGGCGTTTCGGCTCCATATGTTGCCAAACTCCTGAAAGGCACCGAAAATCTCACCCTCGAAACGATAAACAGAATCGAGGAAACGCTCAGAACTGAGATTGTACACATCAATCGCTCCTACGAAACTATAATCACGATTCCTTTCAGCGATTTATCTGAATCCGAAATGGCTATAAAGAGCCCTAAATATTCCGGCAATACTGTTTGTAACGCATATGCCAACGTATTTACACCTATGACCTATGCAGTATAAATATAGTAAAATAGACCTTGAGCAATTCGCAGTACTGACCGATGCTCCAATCGACAACAATGCTGAAATAAAAATCCGCACCGACCTCGAATTTGCATACTCACGGGAAAACCGCTTGCTCGCCAACAAAATAACAATCACAGCTACGGACAATGACCAAATGCTTATGAAAGCGGTAATGTCGAGCTACTTCGAAATTGCCCCCGACTCAATCGAGGAAATCAGCGAAGATGACGGCCGACTGGTCTTCGACCCCATGTCGCTCGTTCAGTTCGCATCGCTAAACTATGGGTCTCTTCGCGGTGCTCTATATGTCAAAACAGCCAACACCCCGCTGAAAGACCTTGTAATCCCTCCGATATATTTCCACAAAATAATAACATCGGCATTCACCATCGAATAAACCGATAAAAAAACACGGCTGGAATCACTCAGCCGTGTTTTTTTATTTGAAACGTATATTCTTTATGTATTCGTTGTGGTTGAAATCCGACAAGCGGTCGAGTTTTTTGCCGTTTACAGTCACATTTTCAAATGTGATGTTACTGATATTCCGTTGGTCGCTATAGCCTTTCATCACAGGCCGATATTCGCCATAACCGGTATAACTGATGTTTCGGAAAGTTACATTCTCTATTTTCTGCCCTGGCACCTTGTTATATTTCGGATTGAAGATGATTGCAAGGTGGAACAGCGCGCCTTCCTGAATGCTCTCCACGCGAATATCGTCGAACACTATGTCGCGGGCTATATTGTTGTCGCCTACCACGATAGCCATGGCGCCGCAGTAATCGGGGTCGTCCTCGTCGTGTTCGAGAATATCAATGTCGCTGAAACGCAGACGCTCTATCACCTCACCCTCTGCATTGTCGGGGTCGCCGTGACCGCCAACATTGATGGGGTGCGCGATATCGGCCCAGAGCACGGCGCGGCGCACCGTGAAATCCGACGACCCGCCTTTCCACAGCCAGCGATGGTTGTAGAACGCCAGACAGTCATCGCTAGTGCGGACAAATACGTTCTCGATATCAACATTGCGGCAGCACATCAGGTCTATGCCATCGCTCCAGCCCTTTGTGCTGAATGTCTTGAGATTGCGTATCTTCAGACCGTCGGCGCAGCCTCCGAACACCGTATAGTGGTCGGGATTGACCACGATAACGCCATCGATTTCAACATTTTTCGAATCAGTAACCTCAATGCCACGTATAGGGTGATCGAGAATGCCACGCCCGAGAATTCTCACATTTTCGGCATCCGCGACAAGCAGTTTGGCCTTTATGACAGCACCGGGAGCTATGTAGACGGTCGTGTTCGAAGGTATACGAATCTGATTGTTAGGCAAGTCGCCGGGTTTATGCGTTCCAGGGCCGAAATACATCACCCCCGGAGCCGACTCCGTGTAAATCTCTGTCTCAACAGGATTGGCAAACAAATGGAGATTGTGCAGGCGATCGCCGTCGAACTCCACCGACAGATAACGAGGCTCGTCGAGGCGGAATTCAATCCAGTTACGCCCGCGTTCGTATTTGTCGTTCTTGAGCGGACGGATATCCACAGCAGAAAAGTCGCCGTTGTTCTTCTTAACGAAAACCTCTACAGGCTCGTCCATATCGAACTGCACCATAGTGGCGTCCTGAGGTTTATCCATATCTACCTGGACCTTATACTCATAGAGATTGCGCCACTCGCCGCCTATAGTCCGCACCTTGACTGTATAGTCGTCGTTATGCGGCATGCCAGGGTTGCCCTCGGGATATGTGCGCAATTCAGCTGCTGCGGTCGTTGCAACGCACAGCGCAAGGCATAAAGACAGCTTCCTAATCATCGCGTACTGACTTTAAGGAGTTTGCCGGTGCGCTCGGCCTTAGCCGGCTGTCCGTTGAGTGTCACCTTAGACGCCTGCGACTTGTAGCCGAATTTCATGCGAGGCTGCCCTGCGGCCTGGAGGTCAAGTTTGCCGCCGTCCTCTTTGGCTATCACATTGAGCTTGGCAAGCGAGGAGAAACGCACGTCGTCGCCACGACGCAGCGAGCTGCCGTGGCCGATAAACACGTCCTTGGCCTGCGCCGGGTCGCTGCCCTCGGGGTAGCTCACAGCGAACATATAAGCGTCTGTGGCCCAGCCATCGGCCTCTATCCACGAATTCATGTGCATCAGTCGTCCGTCGGCAAGCTGATTGATGTAGAGGTCGGTAACACGGCCTTTGTCGGTCACGCGCAAGCCAATCCAGTCCTTGCCCTCACGACGCTCAATCACGGGGAGTGTCTTCTGATCGGGAGAGTCTTTTAGCATGATGGCGGTCACGGCCTTCACGCGGTCGGCTGTCTGCGGCATGTGGAAACTCCAGTATTCCTCGTTGCCTGAAAGGTCTTCTTTGGGGCCTTCATAGATTTCCCAATAAAGATTTTCGGGATAGTCGTGCACAAAATTGCTCGGCGCGAGGGGCGCAGGGTAAAGCGGACGGATTGCCACCGACGCTTCGCCCTTTGTCACATGCAGGTCGAATCCTTTCTTCTTCACCTCGCCGCCGGGGTGCCAGAGCCATTCGAAATGGCCGGGCTTATGGCTTCCGAGGTCGTCGATTACGTAAATCACATCGTCAATCCACAGGAAATGACGGAAGTTGCGGTTCAGAAGATGGCTCATCGGGCCGGTGCCGTCGGCAAGCACATATTTGATATTTCCGCCGTCGACAAGGCCGCTCACCGAGCCGGGCAGCATCGTGCCGTGATATTGCTGGAATGTGGGCTGGCCCTGACCGTCGAAGCGCACTACGTTGTGGGCCTCGCTCTGGAAGAAATATTTGCGGTATTCGGGCTTGCCATAGCTGCAGTTGCCGGCATCTTTGATTATATCCTCGCCTTTGTGGAAGAGAATGAGCGAATTGGCATCGGCGTGGCTGTGGTTCCATGTGGCGCCGCTCTTCACGGCGAGCATTGTCGCGTCCGGCTCCCAGCTGTCGCGCATGGTGGCCCAGCCGAAATCGGCCCAAAGGTGCGATTTCGGAAGATTAGGCACCTCAGGCGCCTTTTTGCCGCGGGGAGTATAGAGGAAGCCCATCGGGAAATGCAGCGGGAAGCCTTCGCGGTGCTGCCCCGGTTCGAGCTGGTCCAGATACCAGAGCACATCATCGCTCTCCTCACCCATGGCATAGGCAAGAAGCATGGAGCTTTCGCCGGTCACTTTCTTGTGGCTGTCGCCGAAGTTGATACTGTAGAGCATGCCGGTGCGGGGATATGCCACATGGCTGAAGAACGAAGCAAGCTTCCCCATCTGCGGAATATCCTCGAGGCGCGCTCCCGGATGGCTGTTGAGCCACGCCATACGCAGCAACAAGGCCTCGGCAGTGCCGAAACTTGCGTAGTTTATGCTCTCGTACATGCCGCCGTCGCGGTCGAAAGTCTTGGGCTTGCGCTGTATTACATCGCCGGCGAAGTCAAACCACTCCGGCAGAGCCTCAACGGCAGTCTCGGCGCCGGCAGCGGCCTCGGGCACCTCATTGCCTATGGCGAGGCCGAGCAGGGCGCCCATGCCTACGCACGAAGTCCACCAGTTGTGGCCCATCGAATTGAGCGAATGTATTCGGGTCGGCTCGTTGAGCCAGTCGCCGAGCAGCGGCTCCACGGCAAGATTATACAGCCCGCGGGCTATCTCCTTGCGCTCGGACGGTGTCATATCGGCATACACGGCATCGTAGGCCACCGCAAGCTGGAATGCACGGTGAGCCATCTGCAACTCGCTGCGCCATGCCGGCGTGCGCGCCAGCATTTCGGCGTCGCCCCAGCTCTTCACCTTGGCCGTCTTGCCGAGGACCTCGCGGATTTTATCGGAATATTTCTTGTCGCCGGTCATCTGATAGGCAAGCGCCGGATATTCGAGCTTGCGCACATCGCCCTTGGCAAGCTGGGCGTCGGCTTCGGCAAGAATCTTCTGCCAGGCGGCAGCCATTGCCGTGTCGATTTTCACGGCTTTCTTTGCCGCCTCTACCCTCTGCGGAGTAAACAGAAGCGAAGGGTGCTTGATAGCGGCCGATGCGCTCAGTCCAAGAAGCGCAAGCACAAAAAATGTCAGTAGGGTGCGTTTCATTTGAATACTATGTTGTCGGTATGTTCGCCGATAAATATACGGGCCATGTCGCCGGTCTTGTACCACTTGGGCTTGCCGGGCATTTCATCGCTGATTTTCACGCCGTTTATCACCAGATTGTCGAATGTTATATTTTCAACCTTGCGCTCGGGGCTGTAACCTATTATAAGAGATACCTCCGCACGATCTCCATTATATGTCACGTCTTTAAATAATATATCGCGGATACAACCTCCGGGAGCGGCACAATATTTCTTAGTCAAAGCAACTCGGATATCAAATAGCCGTCCGATACGTATGTCATCAATTCGGATATTTTCGAATTTGATGTCTTTTACAAGATTATTATCTCCGCTCACTATAGTAAGGCAGCCCTGGCAGTCAAGCTGGCGTTCCTGATGGTCGAGAATATCGATATTGCGGTACAATAAATCGGTGATAGTGTCGGGTACGGCTTCAGGACCAAGCTCTGTGGCACTGCCGTGCAGACCGATGTTGATAGGATGGGCGACGTCGGCCCAGAGCGTGGAGTTCTCCATCACAATGTTCCTACAGCCGCCATTGAAGCCCTTGCGGGTGGCATATACGGTGTGGCAGTCATCGCTGTTGCGGCAGAAAACGCTATCGTAGCGCACATTGTTGCTTGCAAACACGTTCATGCCGTCGCCCCAGCCGTAATAACTTATCGACTTAACGTTTGTGATGCTCACCGAATCGCTGCCGCCTACGGGTATCTGAGTCACAATAGGGCCGTTGACATCTATATTACGCGAACGTTTGATATAAATACCCTCTCCACGGCCTCGAGGATGGACTTCTCCTCGGCCATAAAAGCTCACATCGTTCACACTATCAGCCACAAGCATGCCATATACACGCGCACCGCCATCGATATACACAGTCTGCCCCGACTTGATGTGCATGACATCATCGGGCAGCCGGTGCACGCCGGGGCCGAAATACACCAGATTCGAGCCTTTTTTGCCAGCTTTTTTGATTTCTTTGGCCGTAGGGCGCTTGGCATCGAGCGGATTGGCAAACAGATGCAGATTATGGAAAATGTCGCCGTTCACCTCCACCGAAAGATTCGACGGGCGGCTCAGCTCGAAGGTGAGAGTCTCACCGCTCACCGACGGTGTAATTTTGTAGGAAAGAGGACGCACACGGGCGCTATCTACAGCCCCCCTGTTGTATTTCACTGAAACCTCAACCGTACCATCGAAATCGAAATATGCCATCGAGGCGGTCTCAACACAGTGCTTGGTGCCGCGTACCTCATCTACTTTCACGGGATATACAGCCACAGGCTGCCATTCGCCGCCATTCTGGCGCACGGCTACGGTGAAATCATCAAGAGTTTCTACACCGGGTCCTGCGGGATAGGTCACCACGGTCGCTCCTGCCGATAAAACCGAAGCTAAAGCTATAATAGTCGGAAAAAAGCTTTTCATATTTTTGCAAATATAGCTCATAATGTCCGCAATAGCCATTATGAGCTATTACGGACATTATTGTAGTATTTAATTAGTCGGCGCGGTGATACATCAGGGTAGAGAAACCGGCCTGGTCGAAGTCGGGGCCGGCCGCATTGTAGTGGCCACCACCGGCATCAGGGCGGAAGTGCTCTGCAATTTGCTGAATATAAGTAGCTTTCACGCCATGCGACTTGCAGTAGCCGGCCCAGAGATCCCAAATTGGGCGGATTTCGCCGCGTCCTGCACCGGAAACCACTGTCATGTTGTTGCCGCTATAGGTATATTCCTTGAAGGGGATAGAGCTTTCCTCGTAGCGGAAAGATGCGGGCGAGAGATTGCCTTTGTTGTACGATGATCCGATTTCGGGCTTCACGATATTGTATTTTGCCACATACTGAGCGAATGCAATGGCGCGTCCGTCTTCGAAAGCGAAGAGGTCTTCACCGATGTTATAGGCCATCTGGCAGAAAGCACCAACCATGCCGGCGCAAAGCACATTGTGGCCCTGGTCGCGGCCGGCTTCGTTGCCCTGTGCGAGCTTCTCGCCGGTTCCAGAGGGATCGTCAAACACGGCGATCACGCCCTTGCGCATGATACAGCCGGGGCCTTCGCCCTGCTTGAAGTGAAGGATAGCCTCGTTTATCATGTCCTGATTGTCTGTGAGTATACCCATAGAAAGAAGAGCGGTCATCGAGGCCAAATCCCAGTTCATCCAGGAATGGTCGTAGATGTTGTTGGCAATAAATTTGGAACAGAATGGAGCGAACGAAGAAACCATCCAGTCACATACCTTTTTGAAGCTTTCGCTTTCCGACCAGTTATTGTAGTTGCGCAAAAGTTCGGCTGCGTTGGCGGCTTGGTGTATCTGGAACATAATCAGATACTCGTTGGGGTCCACCACCTCATCCTTGAAGCGAGGACCGCGACCAAGGAGGATGCCTTTGTTCTTGGCGGCCCAGTCTTCAAGAATCTTGATGGCGCAAGCCGCTGCTTCGGCATCACCGGCGAGCTGCCACTTCAGGCTGAGCTGGTATGCTGCGGCGCAGTCACGGCTGAACTGGTTGAAATTGTTATGGATACCCGGATAATATAGGTCGCGGATACCGGCATCGTCCCATCGGCCTCCGCCATCGCCCCAGTTGCCG
The DNA here is from genome assembly GCA_910578035.1 of uncultured Muribaculaceae bacterium. GTDB lineage: Bacteria > Bacteroidota > Bacteroidia > Bacteroidales > Muribaculaceae > CAG-873. Next base: position 13,099 of record CAJTOB010000032.1, on the reverse strand, counting down.
GCGTCAAGACGGGCGATATACTCTACAGGACTTGCCTTGTGAGTGTTGCTGCAAAGCCATCCTCCGAGAAGTTTCTGATAGGCATCGCTCCATGGCTGCTGTCCGAGGTGTGCCTTTACATAGTCGATGTCGGTAGCTGAATGAAGCATAGCCGGGTGATTGATGGTGTAGACCTTGGGGTCATATGTAGGAGCCGGAATTTCCCAGTCCTTGATGTCGGTGGTGCCGTCTTCAATCTCGCAGCATGCGCTTGCGCCCAGCATCGCCACACCGGCCATCAGTATCGAAAATATCTTTTTCATTGTTCTGTGTGAATTTATAGTTGAAAGAGTATTGAATTGAAATAGTTAAGATAATAGTTCCTTCATAATAGTTTACTCGATAACTATTATCTTAACTTTTTAAACTTTTTCGACTTAAATAAACTTTTTATTCGCCGCGAGCCACTTGTTCGTTGGCAAATGCTTTAGCGTCGTCTTCGCTCTTGAATGTGCGGATCCAGTAAACATCGTAGAACGCTGTAGCGTCGGTCATGTTCTCCCAGGGAATATCGGCGAGTTTGATCTGGAACACGCGGAAGAGTGCCTGGTCAACACCTGCATAGTTCTTGGCTGCGCCGAGGTTGTAGATGAGCAGCTGTGTGCCGTCGCCGAGGTCGATACCATTCTTCGGGTTGGGGTTGCCGGCATTGCCGTAACCGTCGAATACGCAGTCGAGAGTAGCGTTACCTCCGTTGAGCTTGGTCATGCGCACGGCAAGAACAGGATAGCTCTTCAGCCGCATTTCGAAGGTATTTTTGTTGTTGCAGCTTATGCGGATGTCGCGGCGCCACTTCTTGTCTTCTCCGGGGTTCTTGAACTGGACGTGCCAGTACTTGTCGCCGCGGACATCGGGAGCGTCGTCGTTGGTAACTTCCCAGCGTGCCCACTTGGTATCAGCATCCCAGATGTAGAGACCGGGTTCTACCGTCACCTGAACGCTAGATGTAGAGCCGTTTTCAAGACATGTCGCGGTGATATTGCAGGTACCGAAGCCCTGAGGTGTCACCTCGCCACGGCGTACAGTTGCCACGCTTTCGTCATCAGATGTCCAGTCAACAGAACCGACGGTTGCACCGGTAGGATTGTAAGTCACATCAAGCGTAAATGCACCATAGCTGATACATACGGGACCGTCGAGAGGCTTGATGGACACGCTTTCGGCTGCGATATATTTGTTGATTTCAAAGCTGAACTGGCCGCGGACTCCGCTGCGGTCGGTCGAAGTGGCATATATGGTAGCCTTGCCTTCTTTCACGCACACGACCTTGCCGTTCTGGTCTACAGTTGCAATGCTTTCGTCTGCGCTGTTCCATATCAGGCGCTTGTAGGTGGCGTCTTCGGGAAGGATATTGGCTTCGAGCTGTAGCTCGTCTGTCACATAGATCTTACCGTCCTCACCGACGGGAGTGGTGTTGACTATATTGATTTCGCTTACCTTGATAAGTTCAGGTATTACTTGCACTTGGAACGATACCTGAGTATCGTACACCTGGAATCCGAAAGGATTGGAAGCGCTGATGATGGCTTCGCCTACCTTGATGGCATGTACGGTACCTTTCTGGTCCACGGTAGCGACGCTTTCATCTGACGATGAGAAAACTACCGTAAGGTCATCGGCGGTCTCGGGGCCGCAGGTATAGGTGATGGTGGAGTCCATACCAACCGGAAGGGGAAGAACATCGCTCACATCGAGCTTGATTTCCTCCATGAGTTTCACCTCGGGGGCGTCGAGGGTCAGCTGCTTGTCATCGTCGCACGCGGTGAAGGCGGCGCCAGCCAGAAGCATTCCCGTCAACAGTATATATTTACTTTTCATAAAACTCTTTGATAATTAAGAATTTATAATTAACAATGTATAATTATCAGTTCCTCGGAGAATAATTCTCAATTATTCATTATTAATTATTAATTAAGTTATTATTACCAGCCGGGGTTCTGGCCGAGGTTGGGGTTGAGCTGGAGCTGGTCTACGGGCAGCGGGTGGAGATAGTTACGTTCTGCCCATACACGACCGCTTTCGACGATAAGATGGTCATCATTGTCGGTTATCATGCCAGGATTAGGCCAGCGAGTCTTCCACTCGCCAACATAGCGGATACCAGTGAAGTTGCCAGGCATTTCCTTTTCGGCTGTTTTCCAGCGGCGGAGGTCATCGATACGGAAACCTTCCTGAAAGAACTCAATGGTGCGCTCGCGGCGGATTTCCTGGCGCATATCGAGACCGTTGGCGTTCACGAAAGCGTTGGTAAGAGCGGGCATTTTCTTGTTCACACGCTGGCGAACAAGGTTGAGACTCTTATTGAGGTCTTCGTCGCTGATTTTGTCGTCGCGTTCATACACAGCCTCGGCATATGTAAGGAGCACTTCTGCATAGCGAAGAGCGGGCCAGTCATAGCTGGCATTCTTGTCGTCGGTACCGAGATAGCGCTCTGTAGCCCATTTCTGAGGGAAGTAACCGCTGCCCCAGTTGGGCACAAAGTTAGAATAGCGTGCACGGGCAAGCTCATCGGCGCTGCCGCTCCAGTCGAGACGGCTCTTGGCCTGTGAGGCATCCCAAAACGAATCGCCGGGGCGCATCAGAGTATAGCGCATGCGGTTGTCGCGGTTCTGCCATTCGCTTTTGATGGTCTGATAGCCCTTGAAGAGGGGTGACTTCTCGATGGGAAGACCATCGGAGCAGAGGTACATTTCGGCAAACTTGGAACTTACGAGTTGGGCATTGGCCAGAACCTCTGTAGTGAGATTGCGCCCTACGGTCTTGAGGGTAACATCATAGCAGCGCTTGATGATATATTCCTTATTGGCAGATTTATTGAGACCGGCAGGATTGCTCTGCACGTCTTCGAGGATAAACATATATTTCTGGGCGGAATCGCCAAGAGCAACTGGGGCGAAAAGCTCGAATTTGCCCGACTTGATTACCTTATCGGCAGCGTCGGCGGCTATACCGCAGAGTTCCTTGCCGCGGGCTTCGTTAGAACGGAATTTCTGCCATGTGCCCTCGAAAAGAGCCACACGGGCCATGAAAGCATAAGCGCCTTCCACACCCACACGGCCTTCGGGAAGGTCGGCGGTCGGCTTCATCAACTCGGTTGCTTTGCGGAGATCTTCGATTATGAAATCGCATACTTCTGAGCGATCATTGCGTTTGGCGGTCATAAGGGCGTCGTCAACGTCGATGGTGTGGTCAGCAATAATGACATCACCGAATTTCTGCATGAGCTGGAAGTAGTTCCATGCACGGAAGAAATAGGCCTCACCTATATACTGGGCAATTTCCGACTTGTTGCCGTAGGTTACGGCGTTTTCCAGAAGGATGTTGCAGCGGCGGATATTGCTGTAGGGGCCGCCGTATTCGCCGTCGCCCTGAGGCACTGCATTTGTGCCGGCGGCGAAGAGGTTGATGCCGCCTTTGTCGCGGACGAGGTCGGAGCGCTTGTCTGCGTGGGTATTGTCGTAGACGGTGCCGAAGTCGGGAATCCAGCCGTAGAATATGTTGGCGAAGCTTTCATAGTCGCCGGGCTTGCCCCAGAGGTCATCGCCTGAGAGCTGATCCTGTGGGCTGAGGTTGAGGCATGATGCCGATGCAAACGCCATCAAACCGAAAGCCATATATTTGATTACTTTTTTCATTGTGTCTTTCTAAATTAGAAGGTGATGTTTGCACCGAAGGTCCAGGTGCGGTTGAAGGGGTAGCGGGCCATGTTGGTCACGGTCGAAGCAGCCTCGGGGTCCCAGCCGTCGTGAATGTGGCTTGCTTCCCAAATGTCTGTACCAGTGATATAGAAGCGGACTGCTGTGAGCACTTTCTGCTTGTCAAGAACCGATTTTGGCATGGTGTAGCCGAGGGTGATGTTCTTGAAGCGTAGGTAAGAACCGTCGTTCACGAGCCAGCTCGAGCACTGATAGTTGTAGTTGTTGATATCACCGGTGTTGGTAAGTGTCGGATAGCGGTTTTCGGGAGTTTCTGGGCTCCATACGTTGCCGACCCAGTGGTTAGAACCGTTCTGATAGGCAGTACGCATAGGAATCTGCCAGGGATCGGAACCACCGTTGCCCTGACGGCGATAAACGGTGCGGCGGCCTGCGCCCTGGAAAATAAAGTTGATGTCGAAACCCTTCCATTCAGCGCCGAAGTTGAACGAGAACTGAATCTTGGGGTCGTCGGTGCCGAGGTACACATAGTCTTCGGCAGTGAGCTTGCCGTCGCCGTTGACGTCTTCGAACATGTTGTCGCCTACTCGGAGCACGCGGATGTTACCGATCTGCGATGTTTCCTGATAGCGTTTTTTGTATTTCTCGAGCATTTCCTCGTTTTCGATTTTGCCGCAGTAGCGCAGACCGAAAATCGAGCGCAGAGGATAGCCTTCGCGGTCAGAACGCATACCGCTCTGGATTACGCCGCTACCGCCGCGGTCAACGAGTTCGTTGTCGGCATAGGTGAATGTGCCGCCTACATGGTACGATACATTGCCGATACGGTCGTTCCAGTTCACCTGACCTTCATAACCCCAGGCCTTGAATTTACCCTTGTTGCCTGTAGGAGCGGCGTCACCGAGGATAGCGGGATATGTCACACCGATAAGCATATTGTTGGTGTGCTTCCAGAAAGCTTCGACGGTACCGCGCAGGCGGCTGTTGAAGAAGCCGAAGTCGAGAGCGACGTTGTAGTTGTGGATACGTTCCCATGTACGGTCGGTAGACACAAGCTTGCCATTGGTGTTGATGGTGCCTACGAGCTGGCCTCCGATAAGGTTGCCGCCGGTAGAGCTCATGTTGTAAAGAAGTGCGCCGTCGTAGCGGTCGATACCGCTCTGGTTACCCACATTACCGTAAGAACCGCGGAGCTTGAGCTCGTTCACATACTGGCGGATACCCTGCATGAACGACTCTTCGGTGATACGCCAGCCCACCGATGTGCCCCAGAAGAATGCCCAGCGGTTTTCGGGGCGGAATTTGGAGCTGCCGTCGTAGCGGGCCTGGGCCTCGATCATATATTTGCTCTTGAAGTCGTAGTTGGCACGGCCATAGTACGACATGATGGCTTCTTCCCATTTGCCGACACCATTGAGGGTGATTTCACCGACACCGTTGGGTACGTTGAGCGAAGGCTGAATATCGAGGGTATTCACACCCACACCTTCATACTGCTTGAGGTTGTATTGGAGACCGGCCATTACCGACATATTGTGCATTTCTCTAAATGTCTTGGTGTAATTTAGATAGCCTTGGAGCGAATAGAAGTCGGTCTGGTTGCTCGTTTTTCTGTAATATGAGTCTTTCTGCTGTGGGAAAGTTACTTCAGGAGTGTTGTCGTACTGGAAGAACTCGATGGGAACACTCTTTACATTGCGCACGGCCTCAGAGTGGTTGAAACCGAGAACGGCGTTGGCAGTGAAGCCCTTGAGAATTTCATAGCGAAGAGTTTCGCTGATATTGATGGCGTTCACCTTAAGTTTATTGTCACCGCCAAGCTCGCAGAGCCAGTTGGGCGCGCGCCAGTCGCGGCCCCACGCATACGGCTTGCCGTCGATGGTTGAAGTCGGAAAACCAGGCTGGGCGGAGTTAACGGTCAAAGCAGCACCAATCTGTGTTGGCGACACCTGGTCCTGACGGTTGAAGGCGATTACGCTCTGGAGAGTGAAGTTTTCGGCCAGCTGCATGCCATTGTTGAGGCGGAGATTGATACGCTGGTTGCTGTTGTTGCCCCACTTCAGGTTAGAGTCGTCATACATATAGCCGAGCGAGAAGCGATAAGTATTCTTTTCAGTACCGCCGCTGACACTGAGTTCGTGCTGGGTGCTCCATGCATCACCCCACATCACGTCCTGCCAATTGGTGTCGAAAAACACCATGTCGTCCACATTAGCCATATTGAGCGGATTGCCGTTGATCCACTTATTTTTATAAGCCTTAGCAAGAGTAGCATAGCGAATCCATGTATCGCTCTCGTTGGCACCGTCGTTGCGGCGCGCCTGAAGGACACCATCAGCCCATTCGTCCAGGCTCATGAGCTCGGCGGAAAGACCAATATGCTTGTACGTGTAAGAACCGTTGTAGTCCACTTTCACCTTGCCGGCCTTGGCCTGCTTGGTTGTTATGAGTACAACACCACCGGCTGCCTTGCTACCATAGATAGAGGCCGATGAGTCCTTGAGGAAGTTCATCGTCTCGATATCCGAGGGGTTGATAAGGCGAAGGTCGTTGATGCTTTCGTATTCCACACCGTCGATGATGACCAGCGGTGCTGCGGCATTGGCCGAAACGGCACCTCGGAGAGTCATATTCCAGCTTTCGTCGCCGGGAGCGGAAGAATTTCGGGTGATGATCACACCAGGCACCTGACCCTGAAGAGCCTGAACGGGGCTGGAGAGGTTACCTTTGTTTTCTAGGGCTTTGGAGTCTACTACGGCAACAGAACCGGTCATTGTTGCCTTTTTCTGTGTACCGTAGCCCACTACCACCACTTCATCAAGAACAGATGTGTTCTCTTCCAGAGTAACAATAATAGGAGTATCACCCACGCGCACTTCCTGTTCTTTGAAGCCCACGTAGTTGATTACGAGAATGTCGCCTTTCTTGGCTTTGATACTGAAACGGCCGTCGATGTCGCAGACGGCGCCTGAATTGGGCACGCCTTTCACGGTTACGGAAGCGCCGATCAGGGGTTCGCCCTGGGCGTCGAACACCTCGCCGGTGACAGTGTGTGTGCCTGCCTGTGCGGCGGGTGCGGGCAGCGGCTCTGCCACTGCGCTCGGACTGCCTGCAAGCAGCGAAGCGGCTACCAGTCCTACAAGGAAGGTACCGCGCCACGGCAAGATTGCATTAAATCTGATTCGCATGTCTTTAATGATATGATTGGTTGTTTTTAGGATTTCGGATTGGTTTTCAGTCTGTCTGTCGGATAATATTTTGGTTTTTTATGTCAAATAAATCGGTCATATAGCTTCGGCCATGAAGCTGCGAACATCGCGGCGGCCCATTCTCAGATGGTTTTCGACGGTACGGAACGAGAGCGACAACTCGTTCGCAATATCGTCGACGCTCTTGTCGTCGTAGCGGCTCATGATATAGATAATACGACGCTGGGGCGGCAGACACTCAACGCGATTTTTTTCAAGCTGCTCTAAATCGCGCGCCATAACGGCTGATTCGCCCGACCAGTCGGCCTCGCAGGCAAAGTCGCGAAGCTCATCGACAACGACACGGCTGCGGTAGAGACGGCGCAGATAGTCGTTGACCAGATTGGAGGCCACGGTATATAATAATGAGAGTATAGTTTCTTCCGCTATCGGCTTGTCATACTCGAGAAGACGAAGCCAGATATCCTGAGTAAGATTCTCGGCATCTTCCTGCGAGTTGATTCTCGAAGCCACAAAGCCGAGCATACGCTGGTAATACTCCTCGTAGCTGCGAGCGAAAAAATCGTTTCGGGTGTCGCTGTTTTTCATTTTTCACATGCTTTAGACCAAGGTCGCATTTTTACGATTAAGAACACTTGTGTGATTGGTTCACATCGCAAAATTATCTATAGTCGGCAGCATGTGAAAGTTTTTACGGCGGTGAAATATCTCTGAACATTATATCGGATATGCACATGTGTAACAGATTGTAGCCTATATGTTTAAGAAATTGAGATTCGGAGTATCGCAAAAATTTGAGACTCATAAAAGACGTTTTCACACCTCCTGCATCACCCCTTGAGGTCGCGCAGATACTCGGCGGGGGTGCGTCCGGTGATGGCCTTGAAATGCCTGAAAAACGAGGCCCGCGAAGAGAATCCGCACTGTTCCGCCAGAGCCGAAAGCGTATATCGCGAAGTATCTATCGCCGAGACGAGCCGCTTGAATTCCTCTACGCGATATTCGTTCACGTAGTCATAGAAACTCTTCTCGAGATGCTGGTTGAAGACATAGCTCAGGTCGTGGCTGCTGCAGCCGGCCAGAGAGGCAAGGTCGGAGCTCTTGAGGTCGGTTCGGGTATATGGTTTCTCCTTGCGCATCACAGCATCGAGCACCTTGAGAATGCGGCGGCATTCCTCGGCGCTGAGACGCGTGGTGCGATATCGGTTTTTCTTCTTCTCTTCTTCGGCCATAAAGGCGCTCTCCACAAGCGAGGCTGCCTCGGCCTTGAGACTGGCAAGCATGCGGCGGTGCTGCTGGTGGCGGTGCATATACCATGCCACAAGCGCCACACACAGCACCGTGACGAGCACAAGCGCCCACACGGTCCAGTTGATGCGCACACCGCGCCTTATCACTATGCGGGTCTCGCTTTTCTCATCGCCGGGCATGCGCAGGCGCAGAGTAGATTCGCCCGTCGGCACCGAAAAATATGTAATCGGCGCCCCTCCGCCGCTCAGATGCCAGCTGTCGTCGAAGCCGTCCAGCCGGTATTCCACATGGGAATAGCGGGGGTCTGCATAGGCGAGATCGCTCCATTTCACCATCATACCCGACTCACCGTCGGAAAGACGCAAAACCGAGCCGCCCTTGGCGCGCTCAAGCCGCCCGGCAGCACTGCGGCCGTTAACCATCACATCGGTGATACGCGGATGGCGCTCAAGCTCGTCGAGACTGCGGCGGAAACGGCGTCGGTCGAGTTTCACAAGACCCGAGTTATTTCCCATCCACAGATTGCCGTCGCTGTCGGCCACGGGCGGACAGAGCGTGAAAACCATATCCGGGAGGCCGTCGGCATTGGTGAAATAGTGACGCCGGCCGTGCGGGTCCATCATAATGAGCCCTTTTTCAGTGCCAACCCACTTGTTTCCGTCGACATCTTCGGTTATAAATGTAGTGGCAGTCACCATATCGGGGCTTTCAAGGTCTACGAAGCCGAACTGCGTCAGCTCCATATTGCTGGCAAACACCTTGCCGCGGTCGGGAGCGAAGTATAGCTTGCCGGTGCTGTCCTCGAAGACATCGCGTATCTTCATATTGTTCACGAAACCGTCGGGGAAACGGTCGGCCTGCATGCGGTGGCCCGTCCACACGGCCATGCCGTTTTCAGTGCACATCCAGCCGCGGCCCGCGCTGTCGAAATATATGTCGTAGACATTTCCGCGCGGCAACTGCGAGTTATCTGAGGTAAAATGGGCCTCGAGGCGCCCGCCCGCAAAGCGGAACACACCGGCTGAGGTTCCCACCCATACCTTGCCGCCGTCGTCAACAGCGACAGCGAATATCGTTCCCGTCACAAAGGGGTCGCGGGGTCCGCTGTCGAAATCGGCAAGGCTCATTGTCGCAGGGTCGAACACATACATGCCTCCGTTGTATGTGCCGATATAGTACTTATCGCCTACAGGAGTGATACAAAATATGATATTAGACCTCAACCGCGGACTTCTGAACGATATAGACCGTCCTTTTTCCTCATCTATATAATATAGCCCTTCGCGCGTGCCGATAAGCTTGCGCGGCCCGTCGACACTCACGGCACGGACAGCCGAAGAGCGGGTGTCGATGTGGCCCGGATATGAATATACCTCGAAAATATCGTCGTAGAACGGGGTATAATCCGCCCCGCTCTGATAATATCCCATCCAGAAAAGGCCGCGCTCGTCGACGAGCATGGAGTAGATTGATTTAGAGCGGATATGCTGCGAGCTGAACAGCGGCTCGGTGCCTTCATCGTCAAGGCGGAATACGCCCTCGCCGTCGGTCGACACATAGATAGTCTGCGGCCGCATGGGGTCTACGCTAAGCGCCGTCACAAGGTCGTTGCCAATCCGCGGAATCTTGTGGAAAGTCTTGTCGGCAATGTCATATACCACCACGCCCGAGCCATAGCTGCCGATATATAGCTTGTCGCCGAGGTCAATTATACTTTTCACAGGTCCATCGGTCTCTATCGGCACCGACGACAGCGTTCCGTCGGCAAGATGGAGGCGATGAAGGGTGTGCTGCGTGGTCATCCACAGCTCATTGCCCGACGCGAATGCGAGCGCCGTCACCTCGTTGTCGCTGAAAAGGACATCGCGGTGTATAAGCTTCTGCTCAACCTTGCCGGTGATTACATCGAAGATAAACAGGCCCTGCGCCGTGCCGATATATAGTTTGCCGGCGCGGTCGTGCACCATGGCATATACCCTGAAATTGATGCTTTCGGGTATGAGCGGTACCAGCTGGCCTCCGTCAAGAGCCTCGAAAAGACCGCTATAGCTGCCAACAAACACACGCCCGTTGCCCTCGGCAATCGCCGTGATACGGCGAGGGGGACCGTCAGTTTCCGGGAAGGTGTAGTTCACCATGTTATTGCCGTCGAAGCGGTCAACCCCGACGCCAGTGCCCAGCCATACAAATCCCTTCGAATCCTTAAATATTGTATTTACAAGCTGGTCGCTCAGGCCGTTGTCGGTGGTAAGGGAACGGAACTCGCGCTCATTGGCATTGCGGCCACTCCTACGCGCAACATCAGCCTGTGCCTTCGCACACGGCAGACACATAAACAGGAAAAGCAAAAACAGAGTTGATAACAAGCTGTATTTCAACCTATTACTCACCACTATTTGAAAACATGAGTTTTTGTTTTTCATGCATAATCGCAGATTGGCTATGCAAATATAGCAAAAAAGCACAAAAAAAGGCTCTGATACACCGTTTTTAACCAAAACGGCCTAAAATCTTAATTAGTCGCAATATATGCAACACCGCTTTCTTGCCTATTTGACAATAAGATTGGAAATTTGTACTTCATAGCTGACATAACAACGTCTTAACTATAGAATCATGAGATTAAGTAGCAAATTCATCATCGCAGCATGCGCGCTCCTGTCTGCGGCCATTCCCGGTCGCCTCAGCGCCCAGACAACAGTAGAAGGCTCGGTCGAAATCACCGATCAGGAAGTTTTCAACCCCCATTGGTTCATACAGCCCCAGATTGGCGCTGCCTACACCATCGGCGAAACCAAATTCGCCGACCTCATATCGCCGGCTGCCGCCCTCTCGGCCGGCTACCGCTTCACACCCTCTTTCGGGCTGCGTGTTGGCGTCAGCGGCTGGCAGGCCCGCGGCTCTTGGGTCGCACCGCGCCATGACTATAAATTCAACTATCTGCAGGGCAACGTAGACGCCATGCTCTCGTTCACAAACCTTTTCTGCGGCTTCAATCCCTCGCGCGTTCTCGACGTATATGGCTTCATCGGCGTCGGAGGGGCGCTCGGATTCCATAACAACGAGGCTGTGGCTCTTGCCGCGGCCGGCTGTGGCTTCGAAAAACTCTGGACCGGCAAAAAACTCTTCCCCGCCGGACGCGCCGGCCTCGGGCTCGACATCAATCTCAGCCGCTCGTTCGCCATCAACCTCGAAGTGAACGCAAACGCACTCCCCGACAAATTCAACTCCAAGAAGGGCAGCAAAGCCGACTGGCAGTACAACGCTCTTGTCGGCGTGACATACAGCTTCGGCGGACGCTCCAAGAAGATTGTCAAAGAAGAAGAAACCATCGTCATCGAAGAGCCGGCTCCTGCTCCCGCCCCCGCTCCTGAGCCCGAACCCGAACCTGCACCCGCTCCCGAGCCCGTCAAAGTTGTGCCCGCACCCATGACTCAGCATATTTTCTTCACCCTCAACTCGTCGAAAATAACACGCGAGAACCAGATAAAGGTCGATGCCCTCGTTGATTACATGAAGGCCAATCCCGAAACTAAAGTCACCGTGACAGGATATGCCGACAAAGCCACCGGAACATCGCCCTACAACCTGAAACTGTCGCGCCGCCGTGCCGAGGCCGTTGCCACTGCTCTGAAAGCTGCCGGAATAAGCGCCGACCTCATCGCCGTCGATGCAAAAGGCGACAGCGAACAGCCCTTCGCCGAAATCGCCAAAAACCGCGTTGCCATCGCCATCACACAGTAAATAGCTATACAACGAAAGAGTGCCGCTGCAAAATTGTAGCGGCACTCTTTTGTATATAAACTCGTTTGTTTCAGATAATCCTCGCCTTGAATCCTTTTCCGACAAGGAACTTGCGGACGTCCTCGCGGCGGTCGCCCTGTATGAGGATTTCGCCTCCGCGGGCCGAGCCCCCGCAGCCGAGCGACCGCTTCAGGTCGGCGGCGATGCGGTCAACCTCTTTATCGTCCAGGGAGAAGCCGCATATTATAGTCGCGCATTTGCCGGCGCGACCTTTCTTTTCGAGCACAATATCGAGACGTCCCTGCTGAGGCTGCTCCCGGGGCGTTTCATCGACTTGCACAGTCTCTTCGGGCTCGGCATCGCCCATGATGCCGAGCAGAGCGGCAAGGCTGTCGCGCCAGTCATTATTCTTCATATGGTATCGAATCTTCGTCGGCAGGCGCCGTGTGCGATGCCTCGTTAAGCGAATTGAGCAACATCAGACACGCCCTGTCTTCATTGTTCACAACTTTGATATACAAGGCCGTCGAATCGCTGTCGCGACTCATGGCGGCGCGAAGACAGCGGGCGGCGAAAGCGGTATTACCCTCGGAATTGTCGGCATTCTCGCCCAGGCGCATCAGCACAAGCGAGAGACGGCATAAATCCCACGTGCCGAGCTTGGTGAAATCCGAGCCAATCACAAGGCTGTCGGCCAGAGCCTGCGCCATTGCATAGCGGCCGTCGGTGTAGGCCGATTCGACTCTGTCGAGAGCCGATTGCGGTGTTGTCGGGGCATGCGTGCAGCCCACCGCGGCACACAGTGCCGCGAAAGTCGCCGCCACATATAGGAGATACTTCATTCCGAAGGGGGTGTTTGGGTTTCTGAAGCAGGCTCTGTTATGACCTCGTCGAGGCTCTGGCCTGCGGCATTCTGCCAGTCGGCTTCGCCGGGCTGCGAGGCTCCGGCTTCATCTATGGCATACTGCTGTTCTACATTGTCTCCCGCAGGAGTGTCTACATGTGTATTGTTGTCGAACCACCCGATATAGTAGATTACGGCAACAGCAACAATTGCCACAAAAATGGCTACAAGAAGCCATTTCCATGTTCCGTTCGATTTTCTTTCAGGATTAGCCATAGTAACGTGTGTTTTAACTATATTTAGAGGTTGTTTAATAACATATGTGAAATCACAGGCCAAAAAGTACGAGATGGATT
>CAJTOB010000031.1 GCA_910578035.1 uncultured Muribaculaceae bacterium | reverse complement strand
GTGGCTTGGGGGCCGATGTGTCGGGGCGTATTGTCATGTCAAGGCGTCCGCCGGAAATTGCAGCGTCGCCAAGGGCGATATCCATTTCGGAAAGAAGCACCGACGCTGGCGATAAAGCAAGAGAATCGGCGTCTACTGTCATGTACATCAGAGAGTCGGGCGTACCGATTACATACCGACCGCCAATCAAAAGAGCCGATTCAAGGTCTGCGCGCCCGCTCAAAAGCGGAAGGAGTTTTACCCCTGCCTCCAGACGGTCTGCCCCTATAATGGTATCACCGTTCTGTATCAGTGCAAATCCTTCGATTTCAAGATTCAAAGGAAACCGCAGCCTGAAGTCGCCGAGCTCAATATGAATACCGCCGGGCACAGACTGCATTTTCTTCACAATTGCTTCGCGGGCAAGACCCTGTGTCCATGGAGAATATACCAGAACAAGAGTACCGCAGACGAGAAGAACTACGGCAAGCAATGCGTAAAGCAGAATACGGCTCAGAGAACCTATAGCACTTTTGATGTTCACGGTGTGATGAATTTCGTTTATTTCAAAACCATTTGACCATGGTTTTGGTTTGCCCCAACGACAAATTTATTTGGCCATGACCTGCGTAATTCTCACACGCTTGTTTTTAATTTTATGGGGTTGAAGAGCCTTGATGACCTCGCGGGCTCTGTCGGCGGGTACGGCAACATAGGCTCCATGGTCTTTAAGCACAATTTTACCCACTTGAGACGGCTCCAGCCCACCCTTGGCAATAAGAAAACCGGCGATGTCTCCACGCGAAATCTTATCTTTTTTCCCCGCATTGAAATACAAGGTGCGCAAAGTTGCCGGCATTACCGGCCGGGCGCCGTCAGCAGCCGGGCTGAAACCTGTGTCGAAAGTTATATATTCAGGCACTTTGTCCGCATCTGAGATTAAGACATATGCCTTTCCCTCGGCTCCCATACGAGCCGTGCGGCCATTACGATGAGTCCAATTCTCAGGCGTAGGAGGCAGATGGTAATGCACGACAGCATCGACGCTGTCAATGTCGAGACCGCGCGCGGCAAGGTCGGTAGACACAAGGATTGTAGCGGTTCCGTTTTCAAACAATGCCAGCGACTGCTCGCGCATAGCCTGTTCCATTCCTCCATGATAGAGAGTTTCGGGGAATCCGGCTTTTGAAAGATGTGTAAAAACGCGCTCGGCAGCATCTCTATGATTTACAAAAACAATTGTTTTCCGAGGCTGAATGGCCCGCAGCAGGCTGTCGAGTGTATCGATTTTGTCGGCAGCCTCCGACACAACTTTCGATATCTCGACCTTCGGCTTGCCCTTCGATGTATAATCAAGTGTCTTATATCCATTGAGATCGATAAAATCCGGAAGTTCCACACCGGATGTAGCCGAAGTAAGTATCGTTGTTTTCAGATTTTTAAGTCGCGCAACTATAGACTTCATCTCTTCATGAAAACCAAGTTCGAGCGACTTGTCGTATTCATCGAGCACAAGAGCCCGGACTCCGCTCACATCAATATGATTGCGGCGGATATGGTCGAGAAGTCGGCCGGGAGTCGCTACGGCAATATCCGGATTGCCGCTCAGACTGGCCACCTCCTCGCGCACATTATGACCGCCATAGAGCGCTACTGTCTTACGCTCAGGAGCAGCAAGAACACGAAGAACTTCGGCCGTCTGAAGCACAAGTTCACGAGTAGGCGCTATTACAAGCCCGCTGAGACCATGACCTGGTTCGGGAAGCGACCGCAGAAACGGCAACGCGAAAGCAAGTGTCTTTCCACTCCCTGTAGGAGCGAGCAGCAGAAGCCGAGCCGGCACTTTCAGCGCCAGCGTAGCCTCTTGCATATCATTGAGCTTCTCAATGCCCAGACGATCCGAAATTCTCTTTTTCATCATATTGTTATTTTGCGAGAGCCGCGTCTATAAGTGCCTCGAATTTATCGGCCGGCAACAAATCTCCAGTACCGATATAGGACTTCTTGCTTCCGTCGGGATAAAGGAAGAGTACGGCAGGAATACTTGTTCCGAGATTGTATGCTTCAAACAAGTCTCCGTATTTATCGACATCGACAGACACAAATGTGACCTTGCCATCATATTTTGCGGCAAGTTCTTCCAGGACAGGAGTTAGCTGGCGACATGGACCACACCATACGGCATTGAAATCAAGAACCGTAAGCTGAGACACCTTCACACCGGGTGCGTAGTCTTTGGAATCGGTAAGTTCAATCACCTTACCACCTTCAGCTACAGGGGCGACAATTTCGCTCGAAGCTTCAGCTGCCACGGGCTGCTCAGAGCCTGTTTCTTCGGCCTGTTTCGAAGTGCATGCTCCGAGAGCCAAGAGTGCGGCAGACGCGAATATATATGCAATCTTATTCATATTTCTGAGAAGATTTTTTCTATTTCTTACACATAACACGCGGGAAGCAGAGCATCCCGCGTGTTATTTTAACGTTTATCCGAAGCCGCAGGTTTAGTTAAGTGCAGCGTTGGTTTTGTGTACTGCAGCAGCCGAAGCGGCGAAGAGTGCCTTTTCTTCTTCGTTGAGGTCGAATTCAACAATCTTTTCGATACCGTTGCGACCGAGAATACAGGGAACGCCGATGCAGAGGTCTTTTTCGCCATATTCGCCTTCGAGCAGAGCCGAGCACGAAATGAGACGCTTCTGGTCGCCGAGAACGGCAGCAACAACCTGAGCGGCAGCTGCACCGGGAGCGTACCATGCGGAAGTTCCGAGAAGTTTGGTGAGAGTAGCACCGCCTACCATGGTGTCGGCAGCAACCTTGTCGAGCTGTTCGGCAGGCATCAGAGAAGAGGCGGGAATACCGCGGTAAGCAGCATAGCGCTTCAGGGGAATCATTGTGGTGTCGCCGTGACCGCCGATTACGATGCCTTCGATTTCATTGGGGTTTGCACCGAGAGCCATGCTCAGGAAATATTTGAAGCGTGCGCTGTCGAGAGCACCGCCCATACCGATGATTCGGTTGCGGGGAAGTTTGGTTTCGCGGTGAATGAGATAGGTCATAGTGTCCATGGGGTTGCTCACGCACACGATGATGGCGTTGGGAGAATGTGCAAGCACATTATCTGTTACAGACTTAACGATACCTGCGTTTACACCGATAAGTTCTTCGCGGGTCATGCCGGGCTTGCGGGGAATACCGGAGGTGATGACAACAACGTCGCTGCCTGCGGTCATGGCGTAGTTGTTGGTCACGCCGGTGAGGCGGGTGTTCAGACCGAGGATATTGGCGGTCTGCATGATATCCATTGCTTTGCCTTCGGATACGCCTTCTTTGATATCAAGAAGAACAACCTCGTCGGCCACCTGATTGGTAACCAATACATTTGCACATGTAGCACCGACATTACCGGCACCAACAACAGTTACTTTAGACATAGTTTAAGAGTATAGGTTGATAGTTATGTTAGTTGTGTTATATATTCCAAAGGCAAAGATAAGTTATTTTTCCCCTATTTCCAATTTTTTCTTTGCCCCTTTCAGACAAGTTATATTATGTGATTGCCGCCCTCTTTAGCAGTTCTAATCAAAAAGCGCTCCGAGCTCAAGGCTGCGGAACGCTTTTTTGTTTTGTGTCGGAGAAGAATTATTTCTTCACTACTACGCGACGCTCTTTGATACGGGCTTTCTTGCCGGTGAGCTTGCGGAGATAGTAAAGTTTTGCGCGACGAACTTTACCGTATTTGTTTACGGTAATCGAATCGATAAAGGGTGATTCGATGGGGAAGATACGCTCTACACCGATGTTATCGCTCATTTTGCGAACGGTGAAACGCTTCTTTGCGCCTTCTCCAGAAATGCGGATTACAACACCGCGGTACTGCTGGATACGCTCTTTGTTACCTTCTTTGATACGGTAAGCGACAGTAATTGTGTCGCCGGCGGCGAATTCGGGGTGCTGCTTGCCTGTAGCGAAAGCTTCTTCGGCAATCTTAATCAAATCCATTGTACTAATCGATTTATAATGTTAACATTATTCGCAATATTCGCAGGCTGCATGTCCTGCCAGAGATTACGAAACCGGCTGCAAAGTTAGCATTTTTTTCGCTTACGTCAAAATTTATTTCACTATCAGACAAGGTGGTGTTTCTAAAAGTGCATCAAAATAGTATTCAATAGTGCCATAATAGTATGCCAGAGGCGCAGGAGTGATTATGGCACTTCTACGCGACAAAATTCTCGCTATATTTGTAGAGCCAACACAATCACATATACTATACCTAAAACACTATGAACAGAAATCTGCTTCTGTCGCTCTGTCTCCTTGCAGCCTCGGCGGCTTCGGCTCAGACAAAACTGACAGGCACACCCATCGGTTCGGCCGGCTGGAGCTATGAGCAAGGCCGCGAAATAAACGCGGCGCCGAATGCATTCGACGGCGATTTATCGACTTATTATGCCTCCGTTGACCGCAGTTACACCTGGGTCGGACTTGATCTTGGCAAAAAGCATGTAATAACCAAGGTCGGATGGTCTCCAAGAAACGACATATACAATGGTGAAAAACGAACGATTCTCGGCATGATTCAAGGAGCAAACCAGGCAGATTGGCTCGACGCCCTACCTATCTACCTCATTACGGAAAAAGGTGTAATAGGACATATGGACTATGCCGATATCAATGTCTCGAGGTCATTCCGATACGTGCGCTATATTGGGCCGCATGATGCAAGGTGCAATATAGCCGAACTTGAATTTTACGGTTATGAAAGCGAAGGCGACGATTCGAGACTATTCCGTTTCACTGAACTGCCAATGGTGGTAATAAATACCAAAGATGGAGTCGAACCTTTTGATAAAGAGACCGAAATTCCATCGAACATCATAATAATCGATGAAAACGGCAAAATAGACATCAACAAGCCTGCCGGAGTCCGCGAGCGCGGCAACTATTCGCGCTCTCTTCCCAAAAAGCCCTGGCGTATAAAATTCGATAAAAAGCAAAGTCCGCTCGACGCACCGGCCGAGGGTAAAAAATGGACACTTGTCAACAACTATGGCGACAAGTCGTTGATGAGAAACATGGTAGCATTCGAAGTCTCACGCCGCTTCGGAGCAGCCTATTCACCGTGGGCACGCCTTGTTGAAGTGACACTGAACGGCGAATACAAAGGCGTCTATCAGTTCGGCGACCAGGTTGATGTCCGTCCAAACAGAGTAGACATAGACGAAATGGAGACTTCCGACATTGAAGGCGATGCGCTCACCGGCGGCTACCTCCTTGAAATAGACGGATATGCCGATCAGGAACCAGCCGGCGAATGGTTCGTATCGAACATGCAAATGCCCGTCACCATAAAATCGCCTGATGACGGCGGCACCACAGAGCAATTCAACTATATAAAAAATTACTTCAATGAGGTAGAGAAACGGATATATTCCTACGAATTCACAGACCCCGAAAAAGGCTACCGCTCACTCTTTGATATAGACTCATTTGTAGGTCATATTCTGACAAACGAACTTTGCGGAAATCACGACCAGTGCTGGAGCATTTATTGCTACAAGAAACGCAATGACCCGAAACTCTATTTCGGTCCTGTATGGGATTTCGACCTCGGTTTCGACAATGACAACCGATGTTACCCTGTATGCGAACGCACAAAATACAGCACATATCTCTTTACATCAGCAGGAAGTGATGCGGGAGGTGTTACACGCCGTATGGTACGTCGCATTTTCATAGACGATCCGGCTACACGAAACGAGATATCGCGCATTTGGTCGATTGCTGTAAACGACAGAGACCTCAACATCGAAAGCCTGCAAAAGTTTATCCGTCACCAGGCCGAACTTATTCAAGATGCACAGCGCCTCAATTTCATGCGCTGGCCAATTCTGGACCAGAGAGTGCACGAAAATCCGCGCGACGAGCCTACATTTGAAATCGCAGTAAACAACATGCTTGATTTTGTAGAGCAACGCTACACTCAGCTGCACGGAAAACTCGGCTATGACCCCGATATCAGCGGCATTACAAACATACACAACAACAACGAGACAAAACTTTGTGTAGACGGCCGCAGTATATGCTCCGTCGACTCGGATGTTCCATTCGCAGTCTACAATCTTCAGGGTGTAAAGATTTTCGAAGGCAAAACCGTAACGGCACCACTCTCACCCGGCCTTTATATCGGCAAGTGTGGAGGCAATTCTGTAAAACTCCTCGTTCGCTAAAAAATAAATACAAAATATAGAATTAGGACAGCCTTATGGTTGTCCTAATTCTATATTTAAGTATTTATAAAAGTCTGATTCTAAACAAGGTGTTTAGAGCGACCACTCCACACCGTCCTTGGTATCCTTGACGCTGAAGCCGATTGCGGCAAGACGGTCGCGGATAAGATCGGACGTAGCCCAGTCTTTCCGGGATTTGGCTTCGGCTCGTATTTGCAGAAGCAAATCGACTGCATCGTGATATGGCTTGAGGTCGGCAGCAGAGCCTGCTGCGGCGCCATCGGGAGTGATTCCGAGAATCTCTATCAGGAATGTGTCGAAAAGGGCTTTAAGAGCATCTATATCGGCTTGAGAGGCCGTCGCTGTGTGGTCGTTCACCTGATTTATCAAGCGTACGGCATCAAAGAGCACACCGATGAGCACGGGAGTGTTGAAATCATCATCGAGGGCCTCATAAGCGCGCTTCTCAAGGTCGGCAACGCCTTCGAGAGTCGAGGTCTCGGAGGGCTTCAAATCCTGAAGGCGACGATAACCGTCGCTCATGCGGGCAAGAGCTTTCTCAGCGCTCTGCAGGGCCTCGTTGCTGAAATCTACGGTGCCGCGATAATGAGCCTGCAATATGAAGAAGCGGATAGTCATCGGCGAATAGGGCTGCTCCAGAAGAGGATGTGAGCCTGTAAAAAATTCGTCGAGAGTAATGAAATTACCCAAAGACTTTCCCATCTTCTTACCGTTGATGGTTATCATATTATTGTGCATCCAGTATCGCACGGTGGGTTCGCCGTTATGCGCCACAGACTGCGCAATTTCGCATTCATGATGCGGGAACTTGAGGTCCATTCCACCACCGTGAATGTCGAAATGGCGACCGAGGTATTTCTCGCTCATAGTCGAGCACTCCAGATGCCACCCGGGAAAGCCTTCGCTCCATGGCGATGGCCAATGCATGATATGCTCTGGTGCGGCCTTTTTCCAAAGGGCGAAATCTGCGGGATTCCGCTTCTGTTCCTGGCCGTCGAGAGCTCTGGTCGTTGCAAGAAGTTCGTCGATGTTGCGGCCGGAGAGTTTGCCGTAACCATAGTCGCGGTTGAATTTGGGCACGTCGAAATAGACCGAGCCTTCGCTCTCATAAGCATATCCGCTTTCGAGAATCGATTTGATATACTCTATCTGCTCGATTATATGACCGGACGCATGAGGTTCGATAGATGGCGGCAGAACACCGAGAGCGTCCATTGCACGATGGTAGCGCAGCAGATAGTGCTGCACTACTTCCATCGGTTCGAGCTGCTCAAGACGCGCTTTTTTTGCTATTTTGTCCTCGCCGTCATCTGCATCATGCTCCAGATGGCCCACATCGGTTATATTGCGCACATAGCGCACCTTGTATCCAAGATGGGTGAGATAGCGGAAAACGATGTCGAAGGTGATAGCCGGGCGGGCATGCCCAAGATGACCGTCGCCATAGACAGTCGGACCACACACATACATGCCTACGTGAGGAGCATTGAGCGGCTCAAAAGCCTCTTTCTGCCGTGACAGCGAGTTGTATATAACCAGGTTATTGGCTTTCATGGCCTCAGGCAATTATTAAGCTTCGAAGGGGTTGGGAATACCGCCCTTGGGGGTATTGGAGGCCACAGGAGCCTTGCGCTGGATTTCGCCGAATGTCTGCTCGTATTTGGCGATATTGTCGCGAAGAGCAAACAGAAGGGTCTTGGCATTTTCGGGGCTCATGACAATGCGGCTCTGAACGCGGGCCTGAGGCATATTGGGAGCCACGCAGATAAAGTCAAGGAAAAATTCATTTCCGCTGTGAGCGATGAGTGCAAGATTCGCATAGTGTCCGCCTGCAATTTCAGGGGCAAGCTCTATTTTAAGTTCCTGTTTCTTATCCATGTTATTTTATTCTATTGGTTTAATTATTGATGAATCATCTTTTTCTATAGTCACAACATCCCCGCTATAACCGCGGCACATCACCTTGATGCCTTCTACGTTCTGACGGCTCCAGATTCCACTGATATCATACGAACCGTAAAAACTTAATTCTTGCTGATCTATATCTGCATTACTCTTAAAAACTATATGTAGTTCAGGATATGCGCTATCAAGAGTTGTCTCATCGACATAGCATTGGAATTTCTTTGGAGCAATCGTAGGACTTGAAGCCATCTGCATAGCAAGATTCAGATATTGGCCTGCTCTATAAGCCTGAAGATAGGAGATTTGATCGCTATACCAATTATTAAGGGTATCGACAACAGCTGGAAGAGGAGCGGCTCCACTTCCGAAGACCGAACCGGCCTGTATTACATTGACATCACCGCTTTCGGCATGTGCAAGCCCACCGATCGGCTGATATAGAATCACTATACGTTTACCAATCTGCTCTTTAGAAAAAGCCTGAGAACACGATAGTGTCACAAGAGGTGAATCGTTTTCCTTTCTAAAAGTCAGAATCGAACCCTGCTGATCTGTTGACTTAAGGGTGACAATATCTACATATGTCGACAAAGAAGGAGCGTCGCTGCTGCCGTTGCAGGCACCGAGGGAGAGGGTGGCCGCTGCAAGAATGAGATAATGGGTTAATTTCATTTTCAAAGATTTATTTGATGAGAGATTATATTATTGACTTGATACGGCCGTCTGCCATATGAATCACGACATCGGCGTCGGCGGCAAGATTCTCGTCGTGAGTGACAATTGCAAATCCTGTATCGAGTTCATCGCGAAGTTCGAAGAAGAGGCGATGCAGCCGTGTCCTGTTTTGAGAATCAAGACTGCCCGAAGGTTCGTCGGCCAGGATTATCTTCGGTTTGTTTATCAAAGCCCTTGCGACAGCTCCACGCTGGCATTCTCCGCCAGACAGCTCAGATGGCTTATGGTCGTCACGCCCCTTGAGGTTGAGCCGTTCGAGAAGTCTGCGGGCTCTGTCGAACGCTTCTTCACGCGCAACTCCGGCAATCAGTGCCGGCATCGCTACATTCTCAATGAGAGTGAACTCAGGAAGCAAACGATGGAACTGAAATACAAAACCTATGTTGAGATTTCGGAATCGAGAAAGAGCGGAGTCGCCGAGAGCCGTTACCTCTGTACCGTCGTACAGCACAGAGCCGCCGCGGTCGGGCGTCATAAGCGTTCCTATAATCTGAAGAAGTGTGGTCTTGCCGGCCCCGCTTGGCCCGACAATGGCTGTGACACGCCGGGGCTCAATATCTATATCGATACCCTTCAGCACCTCAAGCTGACCAAATGTCTTCCGTATATTACGAGCTGTAATCAATTTATTTTGCAAGGATTTTTATGAAACGCCCGGTTCAAAATCAGCATCCGCCGCAATTGCCATCGGAGCAACAGCCGCTGTCACCACAGCCGCCGCCACAGCCACCGCAGCCATGCGAAGGCTGAAGTTCTTCCTGAGTCGGCATACGCACCTCCGTAACTTCACCGACATAATGCACACGGTCTTTTGCAAGAGGATGGTTAAGGTCAAGAACAACCGAATCGGGCTTGAGTTCTACAACGAGTCCGTCGACAACAAATCCGTCGGGAGTGCGCAGAGGAATCAGATTGCCGGGAGCGAACATCTCTTCGTCGAATTTACCGTCAACGAGCAGATTTTCGCGGGGTACGGTATAGATATCTTCTTCAGTATATGGGCCAAAGGCCTTATCAGGCTCGGCGTAGAAATCGAATTTAAAGCCCTTTTCCTGGCCGAGAATAGCCTCATCGAGCGCTTCGACAAAGCCGACAGTCATACCGAATATTGCACGGTCGGGCTGCTCGGCAGACACTTCGTGCATGAGAGTCTCGGTTCCGTCGGGATTGACGCGGAAAAGCTTATATGCTATTTCAAAATATTTTCCAGGTTCAATTTTCATTGCGAATAGTTGTTATTGTTGAGGTTCTACTACTTTAAGACGGTCGCCGGCATCTTCTACTATAGAGCGGAAGTAGCGCTCGTTATAGCCTCCGAAAACAGGCTGAACGGGCATTCCGTCGGCCGTGCGGGCAAATTTTCCGTTCTCTTCTTTCTTGATGTTTCCGTCGAGGTATTTTACAAACAGATAGTCGCCAAGTTGTTTATACCGTGCGGTGGCGTCAGTGGTACGAGCTACAGTCACATCGCGGAGTGCAGCCTGCGCCTCTCCATAAGGCTTGCCGGCTATAGCAGCAGAAGCCTCCGCAACAGCAGCGTCCATTTCTTTCTCAAGTTGCCCCTGTACGTTGCGTATATCGGGAATCATCTGCGAATAGCGGTTATATGCCTGATTTGCGACATAGTTGTTCACCCAGAACATTGCATCCCACGACAGATTGTAAAGGTCAGCATGACCGTCGAGTGCACGAGGCACAGTGTCTGTACTGTTGAACACAGGCACATACACGCAGGTATTGGCATCGTCTACACCGAACCACAGAATGCCCTTCATCGCATCATGACGTTCTTTATTCATGTCTGCCACAAATGAAAAGCCTGTCTGCTGGGTAGCGATAGCACGTTCATGAGTGTACTCCTGGCCGTCGACAGTGTAACCCATCGGACGCCAGCGATAGGGAACTTCAAAAGGACCGGCACCGATATCTTTTGTCATATCAAGATGTGTGTCTTCAAAGTGGTCGCGCATCATCCATTTGAGATCATTTGCACTCAGAGCCTTAGCAGTCTTCACCCAAAGAGGCATAGGTTCGCCTTTGCCTTCCATAATCCACGGAATATACTGGTCCATTGTTCCTTCGGGAGCAAATTTACGGAAATAAGCCCATACTCTGGCATCGCAGCCGCGCAGAGCGCCGGCATCTGTCACCGCATATGCGCGCGAAAAGTCGAAATCCTTATCTTTTCCGCTGAAATAGCCCTGAGAACGGGCGAAATCAATGACATCTTTAGAATAAATCGTCTCCTTGTCTTTGAGAGGGAACTTATGGATACGTGCATGGTTGGCATGACCACTGATATATCCTTCGGGCACACGACGGGCCACCCAGACTGCTCCAGGGTCGGTCTTGCCTTTGCCGATAAGTTCCATCACCCAGACTTCATCAGGGTCTGCTATTGAAAACGACTCACCGGAAGAAGCATAGCCATAGTCGCGCACAAGTCCTGTCATGACATCAATAGCCTCGCGGGCAGTGCGTGCACGCTGAAGCGTAATGTAAATCAACGAACCATAGTCTATTTTACCGCTGCCCTCAAGTTCGGGGCGTCCGCCCCATGTACTTTCGGCAATGGTGAGGCCATGTTCATTCATGTTGCCGATAGTGGCATAAGTATGTGCCACTTCGGGAATTTCGCCAAGAAGACGGCCGGTATCCCATTCCACTACCTGACGCATCGCTCCGGGAGCATGGTCGGCTGCGGGCTGGCGATAGAGCTCGCCATAGAGAGTATGGCTGTCGGCCGCGTAAGTAATCATTGTGCCGCCATCGACGGTAGCACCCTGAGCCGCTATGAGGCTTGTGCATGCCGAGGCATCGGCTGAAGCCGCCACAGCTATCGCCGCAGCGCCTAAAATACATGTCAAGTAATGTTTCATCATATTATCAAACGGCAAAGTTACACTTTTATTATCAATCCGAGAAGAGGATACCACAAGAATCCGTCGACTTTTTCGCGACCCATGCGACGCAGAAGGCTTATGTAGAGCTCAACCTGGCGCCGATGTCCTTCGCGTGCTTCGGTCGTAAACTTATAATCCACTACTGTCACACAGCCATCAGGAGTCACGACCACGCGGTCCGGACGGAATGTCTCTCCCGTAGTCGGCAAATATATTGCCCGCTCTGCAAAAATTTTGTTTTCAGGCCTGAACCAAGCCTCTGCGGTCTCTCCGGCGTTGCTGAAAGCCTCTTCGAGCTCCTGCAGATATCCGTCAGACTCCTCCGGGCTCAGCCCGAGCCTCAATGCAAGCCGGTTTACCGCTTCCGGCAAGTCTGCACGCGTCCGCACAGAAGCGAGCACTGCGTGGAGATTCTGTCCGCGACGGGCAGCTTCTGCCATGAGTCCGTCGGCATAGTCGTCGGTTATTTCTTTAAGCTCCTCACCCCCGATATCCGGGTCATCGCCAAGCAAATCGTCGATTGCAGTCAGCTCCCGGGCATCATCGCGGCATATCACCTGATACTCACCAGCAGAGACATCAAAGTCTTCAACATTCGCCTCTTCGCTTTTACGGCTTGTCGGAGCACCATACTCGAATGTTCCTGATGCGGCGTTGTAGAACTCCGACAAAGGCATCAGAGCCGGGTCCGAATGTTCAGACTCCTCGTCCGGCTGTTGCAAAGCCTCGGCAAACCATGAGCCGATATTGTCGACCCCGCTGTAAATAAGCAACTCTCGCGAGGCTCGGGTATAGGCCACATACGCAAGGTTGAGATTATCAGCGTCGATATCGCGTTCATTTTGCTCGAGATCTTCAGCAAACGGAGACACAGGAGAGGTTCGGAGAATATTGTTTTTACTCGTTGTAACCCGAAGCAAAGGCGGAACGATATCCCGGTCAAATCCGGGCAGACCATCGTCAAGAGGCAACCACAAATCGTCGGTCTTGCGTCGCAATTTCCAGTCTGCCAAAGGCATGTGCACACATGCTCTTTCAAGACCTTTCGACTTATGGACTGTCATTATTTCGACCGCATCAAGTTTCGACGATGCCTTTATGGACCAATTGTCGATATTACGGTCGTATTCGGCAAGAAAAGAAGCGAGCGACGGATCGGCACTCTCACAATGCTTTACCGCAAGGTCCTGCAAAGCGGCTATATATGCATACTCCGCCTTGCGCTGTACCGCCGGTATTTTATGCGCTATCACAGCCTCTATAAGAGCCACAAGGTTGGCCGGATTCTCGGCACGTATGGCAAGAACCTCTCGCTGTAACGAGCCTCCGGCTTCGGAAGCCTCTCCAAGAGCCAGCTCAAGTGCTTCAGAACAGCCGAAGCCTTCGCCGCGATAATATGCAAAACGGCTTATCATCATGACAACATCAGCCTTCGACGCATATGGCTGCGGCCTGCGCTCACCCACCTCAGACAGAACGCGGTATGACCGCTCAACAAGTTTGAGCATGCCTATTATAGACCTCACAGCCACAGAACTGTTCAGCATCAATGCCTCGCTCGAAAGAAGACGGATTTCCGGATGACGATACATCAGATATTCTGCAATAGCCTTAGCCTCGTCGCGTGCACGGACAAGAATCAAGATATCGCGCCAACGGTAACCGGCGGCATGTTGTCGATTGATTTCCACAGCCATACGCTCGAAAATGTCGTTTCGAACATCTTCATCGCAACCGTCTACAAACTGAAGTCTTATGAAAGCCGGAATATCGGCATTTTTCGCCGATAGCGACTGGACTACGTTGCCGTAACAGTCCATTTTAAGATTGCGCGCCATGCGGCGAAAAAGCGTATTGTTAAAACGCACTATGGCTCCGGCACTGCGATAGTTTGTGTTTTCAGACGGAATATTCCCGCGCAGGCAGTGCGAATCGGGAAAATCC
The DNA here is from genome assembly GCA_910578035.1 of uncultured Muribaculaceae bacterium. Lineage (GTDB taxonomy): Bacteria > Bacteroidota > Bacteroidia > Bacteroidales > Muribaculaceae > CAG-873. Next base: position 20,794 of record CAJTOB010000031.1, on the reverse strand, counting down.
CGTTCTCCGACAAGATGACCGAGCAACTCGCTGTCTGAGTTTCGGAAACGGAAAATAGCTTGCTTTTCGTCTCCGATTATAAGGCTGTCGTGCCCTTCGGCGATACTGTTTGCCACCAATGGCCTGAGATTATGCCATTGCAGATGCGATGTATCCTGAAACTCGTCGATAAGCAGACTGTCGAGTTTCATGCCGAGACGTTCGTAGATAAACGGGAGTTCAGCATCGCTTATTATTCGTTTGAGCAATTCGCCTGTATCGGATATGAGCATCATATTGCTGTCGCGCAAGAACTTCTGCATATAGTTCTCCGTCATACCGATAAACTCAAGTAGGGGAAGAGAGGCTGCAATTTCCGATAGAACAGCCATTTCTCCTATATTTGCCATCGCAGTCTCCGCAAAACGGCATGCCAGCCCGAAGACTTCATCGAGAGAGGAGCCAAGATGACTGATTGTCTTTATACGAGACTGCACATAAAATTTCTTTTGTTCGGGCCCTTCGCAAAGCATACGGAAAAGACCTATGCCAAAGTCCTTGGCCGTAAGTGTGGCCGGATTTGCAATTGCTTTGTCAATGCGAGGACGGAACGACTTATTATATGCGTCTGTCGGAATTCCGAGACCATCAGCAAGGCCGGCAAAATCTTCGGCTGCCGCTTTAATGAGAGCTCCTTTGTCTGCGATTACCCTGCGAAGTTCTTTCTCAAATGCCGATATACGCGCGGGGTCGGCGATATAACGGCGAAATGCTTCGGCACGAGTCGTATATGTCTCGTCGCCAAGAGCAGATGCGACCGAAGCAGAAATCGACGCAAGCATATGTCCGGCTCTATTGAAAAAATTATAGCTTCCGCCGCTCTGCAGACGTGAAAGCACATAATCGCGTATCCAGCGGTTAAGACGAGCCGAATTCTCCGAACGCCCGTAATTGAGGTCGTCAAGCATGAGCGAAATAGCCTGCGCGACCACATCGGAAAGATTGAGACTGAGTTCATAATCTCCCTGATGGTCTATCTCGCGCGAGAATGTTCGCAGCACACTCTGAAAAAACGAGTCGATTGTACTCACATTGAAGCTGCCGTAATCATAGAGCATTTCCGATAGAGCCAGCGATGCCGCAGCCTGCAGTTCATCTGCCGTACAGCCGAAGATAGACACAAGGCGGTCGCGGTAGTCGGCCTCGCCATCGCCTGCAAGCTTACCGAGTTCGCGCACTATACGGCTTTTCATTTCCTCGGTAGCGGCATTTGTAAACGTTATGGCAAGAATACCTCGGTGACGGCAGGCCATACGTCTTCCGCCCGGTACATAACGCGGACTGTTGAGCACATAACGGTCGGAGCCGTCGGTCAGCTTGACGCCTAAAAGCAGCTTTACATACTCGAAAGCGAGCGTATATGTCTTGCCGGAGCCGGCCGAAGCCTTGTAAATCGTCAGCATATCCGGGAATCAGAAAGCGTTTTCATCTGAGCGGAAAGCATTTATAACCGTCCGCACAATTATCTTCATATCAAGAAGTAAACTCCAGTTCTCGATATACCACACATCATATTCGACACGTCGTTCCATCTTCCAGAGTTCATCGGTCGGACCACGATATCCGTTGACCTGGGCCCAGCCCGTAATACCGGGCTTTACGGCATGTCGAAGCATATACCGGTCTATCAGCTCGGTATATTGCTCTGTATGCATAAGCATGTGTGGCCGTGGCCCCACAATAGACATTTCTCCCCGCCATACATTGACGAACTGCGGCAGCTCGTCTATCGATGTTCGCCGCAGAAATTCTCCGAATCGAGTTTTACGAGGGTCATTTTTCGTTGCCTGGCATATATCGGAAGTTGCATTCACCTTCATTGTCCTGAATTTCAAACACTCAAACGAACGGCCAAGATAGCCGGTACGTTCCTGTCTGAAATATACGGGTCCGGGCGAACTCATCTTGATACCTATTGCCACAACGATATAGACAAGAGGATAAAAGCAGAGAAACAGCGATGAGACCGCCAAGTCAAATGAACGTTTCAACAATCTGTTGATATTTTTCTTCAAAGGATTGTTCCGTATCGACAGGAGAGGCAGATGACCCACACTGTTCAATTCGAAATTGCGGGCGAGTGTGCGAGGAATCTGCGGCACATAGTAGAATTCCACGCAATTGTCATCGGCGATCCTGATAACATCTGCCAGAACATCATTCTGCCCGGAAAGTGTATAGAAAATCTGCCGCACCTCGTTGTCTTCCACAAATTTCCGAAGCGTTGAAATCGGATAGACAGCGGCTGATTCAGAAGCACCATCAGCCGAATCATCAAAGAAACCAAGGATTTTGTAGCCGAAACCGCCGTCTTTCTGAAGGGAAGAGGCAAGACGCTCTCCATTGGCACCGGCTCCGACAATAACTACCCTCGTATAGTTATAACCGCGACGTCGGTATTCCTTTAACGCATATGCCGCCGCGACTCTGAACAAGAGCATCCCGACAAGCATCATTGCATAGAACAGCAGATAGTCGCGTATCCTCATATCGTCGAGGTGCAGAAAAGTTGTCAGCGACAACAGGAACAAAGCATGAAGCGCAACTGATATTAAGGTGCTTTTCACCACCTTATCGAGCAGCATTGCTCTCTGCTCATGGCGCCTCATGCTGCCCATGGCAAGAGCAGGAATAGCGCTTACATTGACCAACACCCACATCTCACGCAAATACGACACATTAACCCTGGCCATTTCGGGCTGGAGGGTAAGAAGGAAAAATGCGAGATTTATTATGACGACACAACCGATATTGAATATCAGGGATATTGCCCGGGAGGTCTCTATTACTCGGTCATTTCGCGGCATTTTGCGGTGTGGTTCAAGCGGGAGTGCGGTTTTTAGCCCGCACTCCCACCCAGTTTAGGAATGTCTTGATTTAAGATATCTTTTCGTCTACGAGTTTGATTTTCTCCTGAATTTCAGCGATGTCAGCCTTCAGGCGTTCAATGCGGCGGCTCATGTCGCGAAGAAGAGAATCGCCCGATTTGGACTTGCTCTGAAGGAAGCCGAGGTTGTTCTCATAAGTACGGAGTTCGTTGCGACGGCCATCAAGGGCGCGCACAAGACGCTCGCGTTCGCGATATAGCTTGTCGTTATCGCCTTCGAGTTGCTGCACAGAGGCTTCGAAACGGTCGCGACGCGCACGGCTTTCGGCAATGGCAAAGTGAGCTCGGACAGCATCGACAGCCGACCGATATGCTTCATAGAGCTTGTCTTTCTCGCGGAAAGGCACATGACCGATTCCCTGCCAACGCTTCTGGAGCTCCTTGAGCTGGTTTATAGCAGTTTCTTTTTCTGTACCGTCGGCCATGAGAGCCTCAAGCAGACCGATAATCTCACGTTTTGCCTTGAGATTTGCGGCCTCAACCTGACGAGTACCTGAACCGGCCTTTTTCTTACGGTCGAAGAAGTAGTCGCAAGCCTCGGTAAAACGTTTCCAGAGAGCATCGGAGTATTTCTTGGGAATGGCACCTATGGTTTTCCACTCTTTCTGCATGGCAACGAAGCGTTCGGTTGCAGAACGCCAGTCTGAACTTTCCTTAAGAGCCTCGGCCTCATCGGCAAGACGCTGCTTGTGTGCAAGATTATTGGCGAGCTCATCGCGGGTAGTGCGGTAAAACTCAGCTTTTGCAGCAAAGAAGGCATCGCAGCCTTTGCGGAAACGGGCAAAGAGCGAGCGGTTCATTTTCTTCGAGGCATAGCCGAGAGTACGCCATTCTTCCTGAAGCCCGATAATCGTACGGGTCATTTCTTCCCATGCGGCGAAAGTCTTCAGACCACTATAGTCAAGAACCTCAAGGCGCTCGCAGAGAGCTGTTTTTGCAGCCTCGTTCTCAGCTTCGCGAGCTTTGCGGGCTTCGAAGAATGCCTGATAGCGTTTATTGACTTCGGCAGAGGCGTCGCGGAAATTATTCCAGATTTCATCGCGCAGTTCCTTGGCAACAGGACCTATCTGGCGCCATTTATTGTGGAGGTCCTGCAAGCGGCGGTAAGCAGCTATGACATCTTCCTCGGTAGTTAATCCGCGGGCTTCGGCAAGGAGCACTTCCTTTTCGGCAAGGTTCTTCTTGAAGTCATAATCGCGAAGTTCTTTGTTTATCTTCAGATTGTCGGAATAGCGCTCACGGGCTTCCTGAAAGCGCTTCCATACAGCGGTGTCTTCTGTGGGGTCCACATCGCCCAAAGCATTGAATTCGTCCTGCAACTCGCGGTAGCGCGGAAAAGTGCGGTTCACATTATCGGTGTCATCTGCAAGAGCTATAATTTCGGCGATGATGGCATTTTTACGCTCGAGATTGGCCGCGCGGCGTGCTTCTTCGGCAGCAGTCCATTCTGCTTTCTTGGCACGAAGCTGTTCAACCACTTCAACAAAACGAGCTGCGACAGGGTCTACTTCCGGCGCCTTAGGCTCGGATTCTTCCTCAGAAGTTTCCACAGTCTTCTGGAGCATGCTGAACCGCTGGCGGAGACGGCGAATGTCGTCGGTGGCAAAAGCAGAGCCATCAAGGGCCAGCATGGCTTCGGCGGCTTCGAGAACACTCTCGGGAGTATCGGCAGCCTCGGCCTCGGCGAGTTCTTCGCCTTCCGACATTATTTCTTCTACCTCAAGCTCGGCTTCGGGCTGAGGCTCTACGGCCTGTTCGGCGGGGATTGCGGCGGCTTCGGCCGACGCTTCATTCACGGGTTGGGCCTGACGCTGTTCTTCAGGAGCCAGGGTGGGATCAAGCATATCCATAACTGTGTAAATAAAAAGGTTGTTGGCGAGAATTATGGATTCTCGCCCCAAAAATAATAAAAATTCTATAAACCGCGAAAATTTTCCAGAGCGAGCTTTGCGTCGAGGTACATTTTTCGTATTTTTGCATTCCTCCCGCAGTATTTAATCGGGAGCAGTTTCTTATAGGTTTCGTTTCACCACATTTTTACAAATTTCCAATGAAAAAACTTGCACTCATAATCGGCACCATTTTATTCGGTTGCACACTATCCGCGAAAGCTCAGGATATTTCATTTGAATCGGACGACAACAAGCCATTCCTCGGCGTTCGTCTCGGCCTCGATATTTCGTGCCCTACCGATTGGAAAGTTTCCAATATAGGAGAAAACGGAGCTTCGATGTCGCTGCCATTATTCAACAATGGAGCCGGTTTTGACCTTGGAGCAGTATATAATATTCCGCTTTGGAAGAATCTATATTTCGAACCAGGCCTGAGCATATACTACAATACAATGGGTTGCTCCGTGACAATTGCAGACGACCCTGAATTTGGCACATCGGACGATTTGTCGGGCTCCGTTCGCCGTTTCGGCTTCCGAATTCCATTCCAGGTAGGCTATAGGGTAGATTTCACGGACTTAGACTTTTCTTTATCGGCATTTACCGGCCCTGTCCTTACAGCCGGTCTGGTCGGTCGTCAGCATGCCACTATACAATATGACGGATTAAAAGAAAGCGGCAGTGAGAGCGTCTACGGCCACGACGGTTTTCTCAACCGCGTAGACGTTGGCTGGAAAATAGGCGTCGGCGCAGAATATAACAACTTCGTGCTTCAGTTGAGCGGCACGATAGGTATGTGCAATATGCTCAGCGGCGCTATAAACACAAAATACCGCGACAACAATGTTGCTCTGACCATAGGCTACAACTTCTTTCTATGAAACTTCTGAAATCTCTCCGAGTGATTCTGGCTGCGCTTTCATTCGCAGCCATTTGTCTCGTTTTTGTGGATTTCACCGGAATGGCGGCCAATTATTTTTCATGGCTGCCTAAGCTACAGCTTGTGCCGGCGCTTCTGGCTGCAAATGTTGTCGCACTCGGAGTACTCGCAGCCATCACGTTTGTGGCCGGTAGAGTGTATTGCTCTGTCCTCTGCCCTCTTGGCATATATCAGGACATAATCAACCGCCTGAGGCAAGTCTTCGCCTCAAAGAAGAAACGGCGCTTGGGTCTGTTCCGTTTCGAGCAAGCTGCTACAAAGCTCCGGCTTGGCTTTCTGATTGCATTCGCCATATTGCTTATTCTCGGCCTCACGGGGATTATAGCAAGTTCTATCGCAGGCATTCTCGACCCCTACAGTGCTTTCGGGCGTATGGTCGGCCAATTTATAGTGCCTCTATGGCGTTCGGGAATCTCGGCTGCAGCTGACAGCGCAGCCGGCCACGGATATTATATAATCGACAGCTATCCGGCCGCCGCGGCATTCAATATCGGAGTGCTCATTATTGCCCTCATAACACTCATTGTCACTACTGCCATGGCATGGACGGGTGGACGGGCATATTGCAACAAGGTATGCCCCGTCGGAACGATTCTTGGTTTTCTATCTCACCACGCTCTGCTCCGAGTGAATATCGATACCGACCGGTGCAATCGCTGCGGTTCTTGCGGTCGTAAGTGTAAATCCAAGTGCATAGACACAAAAAACCACACTATAGACCTCAGCCGTTGCGTGGCTTGTATGGATTGTATAGGAGCCTGCACACAGCGTGCCATATCGTTTTCTGCAAAGCGCAAAAAGATGCTTTCACAACCGAACACGCCCGACTCTACACGCCGTGCATTCCTCGTTGGCACCACCATTATCGCCGGCTCTCTCGCAATGAGAGCGGCCGACAAAGCGACAGATGGAGGTCTCGCCCCTCTCAAATCAAAAAAGCGCGTAGACGGCGCTACTCCTGCAGTACCTGCCGGAGCCATAAGTCTGGCTCATCTGCACAGCCATTGCACAGCCTGCCAGCTATGTATCAGCGCCTGCCCCAACGGAGTTCTCAAACCTTCGTCCGGATTTGGCGATTTCATGCAGCCCGTCATGGTTTTCACCGAGGGCTTTTGCCGCCCGGAGTGCACGGCATGCGCAGACATCTGTCCAGCCGGCGCCATAAAACCGATTGACGCTGAAGAAAAATCTACGATTAAAATCGGCACGGCAGTAGTAAATCCTGAAATATGCATTTCGGCCGCATACGGCCAACTCTGCGGCAACTGTGCACGCCACTGTCCTGCCGATGCAATCACGATGATAAAGACCGAATCGGGTAATATGCGCCCGACCGTCGACGAAAGCCGCTGCATAGGCTGCGGCGCATGCGAGTATCACTGCCCCTCGGGCACTGCCGGACAGATTTCCGCCGAAACCGCCGCCATTCATGTCGAAGGCGCGACAGTACACACCTCAGTATGAGCAACGAACATTTCGACAGTAGCCGCCGCCGCTTTCTGCGCAATGCCGGCATTTTTTCAGTAGCTGGCGCATTGGCTGCATGCGGAATACGCACACAATCCGATTCGGACAGCGCCAAGAACACGCCTAAGGAGATGACCAGGCGTGTAAATCATAATACCGGCGACAGCGTAAGCATTCTGGGCTACGGCTGCATGCGCCTCCCGACAAAGAGACTCAAGACAGGCGTAGAAACCGATGATGAAATCGACCAGGACGCGGTAAACAAACTCACTGATTATGCACTTGCACACGGTGTGAACTATTTCGACACCTCCCCCGCCTATTGCAAAGGTCATTCCGAAGAGGCAATGGGCATAGCTCTGAGCCGACACCCCCGCGACAGCTATTATATAGCCACCAAACTTTCGAACTTCGCACCATCGACATGGCCCCGCGAAAAGTCGATAGAAATGTTCCAGAACTCCCTCCGATATCTTCAGACCGACTATATCGACTATCTGCTGCTCCATGGAATCGGCATGGGCGGCATGGAGTCATACCGCGGACGCTATGAAGACAATGGAATCCTCAAATATCTCCTGGAGCAGAAAGAAAAGGGTGTGATTCGCAACCTTGGATTCTCCTATCACGGCGACGTCGAAGTATTCGACCACCTTCTCGCTATGATGGACCGCGGCGAGGTGCACTGGGATTTCGCACAGATTCAGCTCAATTATCTCGACTGGAAACATGCCAAAGAAATCAATCCTCGAAACACAAATGCGGAGTATCTATACAACGAACTTAACCGGCGAAATATTCCGGTCGTAATAATGGAGCCATTGCTGGGCGGACGTCTTGCCTCTGTTTCAAAGCCGGTTACAGCCAAGATGAAAGAGAGGCGTCCTGACGACAGTATAGCCTCATGGGCTTTCAGATATGCAGGAACGCCCGACGGTATTCTTACAGTGCTGTCAGGCATGACATATATGGAGCATCTTCAGGACAATATAGGCACATACTCACCTCTCGAACCAATAGACGCTGACGAAGATGCCTTCTTGCAGCGAATGGCTCTCGAAATACTTCAGAACGACGATGTGCCGTGCACAGACTGCAAGTACTGCATGCCATGCCCCTATGGAGTAGATATTCCCGGCATTTTTGCTCACTACAACCGCTGCATCAACGAGGGCAATGTGCCCCGCGACAGCGGAGACCCCGAGTATCGCAAGGCACGGCGCCGTTTCCTCTTCGGCTACGACAACAGTGTGCCACGCCTTCGTCAGGCCGACCGATGCATCGCCTGCGGCGCATGCCTCTCGCACTGCCCGCAAAGCATACCGATTCCGGCCAGGCTCAAAAAGATAGCCGACTACGCCGAAGACCTCCGGGCAAATACCATCTGATTTTTCTAACAAAACCAACAGGACCGACAAAATACGAAGGAATATCCTACGCATATTGTCGGTCCTAATAGTTTTAGAGATTGTTTAATAGGTGATTTTAGGTTCGAGAGCCTTGGCCTGCTCTATCATTTTTACAAGCTCGGCCTCGGAGGGAACACGATTGCAAAGATTGCGCTGCTCGTTTACCTCTACCAGACGTGGATATAGGTTGGCGGCCACTCGATGACGAAATTCTTTAACCGTATCGACTCCTGCAGCCTCAAGCAATTCCGCAAACTGCCCCGCCACGCCCTTTATACGGAAAAGATCGGCGTGGTTTGTCCATTTAAGAATCAGTTTTTCGCTAATCTCAGTAGCCTCAGCAATGGCTTCGCGACCCTTGCGGCTCGCGCATTTCTCAAGGAGAGCTTCTGTGGTACTGATGCCTACGGCTCGCAATTTCTCAGCGTAAGCCGGACCGATACCTTCGATTTCTTCAATTTTATAGCTCATAATATAGTAGTTTAGTGCTACTATTTCAAACAAATGCCGGTTCCCGAGAGTTCATACGACAAAGCCCGGCTGCAAACTAACAACCGGGCTTTGTCGTATTAAAAATCAGTTTTAATTAAAAGCGTCGCGGAGAGCCTGGAGGGCTGAGGCAAGGCCTTCGGCGTCCTTGCCGCCGGCCTGAGCGAACCCGGGCTGGCCACCGCCACCACCCTTGATATTCTTGGCAGCTTCGCGGATAATCTTGGAAGCGTTATAGGTGTCTGTAAGGTTATTGTCTACCATGACAGTGAGGAGGGGCTTGCCTGCCGCATCAGATGTCGCAGCAATGACCACAGTATTTTCCGGTGAAAGCTCGCGCACACGGAATGCAGTAGCCTTAACAACGTCGGGCATGCGCACACCGCTGATTTCAATCAGCTTCACGCCATGTTCGGTAAACGAAGCGCTTTCGAGCAATTTCTTCGCCTGATTGTCGATACGCTCGGCAAAATACTCCTCGGCCTGCTTGCGGAGCTCCTGATTTTCTTCGACCTGCTTGCGGAGAGCCGCCACAATGTCGGGAGCATTGTTAAACATCTCGCCGATAGCACGCAGGGCGTTCTGAGCTTCATATATAAGATTTTCGACTGCCGGACCCGTAATTGCCTCGATACGGCGTATGCCGGCTGCGATACTCGATTCTGATGTGATTTTTATCATGCCGATATTGCCGGTATTGGCTACGTGTGTGCCGCCGCAAAGTTCTACTGAGTCTCCATAGCGCACCACGCGCACTTCATCGCCATATTTCTCGCCAAAGAGAGCCATCGCACCCATAGCACGAGCTTCTGCAATGGGAACACAACGGTGTTCGTCGAGGGCTATGGCTTCGCGTACGCGGCTGTTTGCAAGGCGCTCAACAGCCTCAATTTCTTCGCGGGTAAGCTTCTGGAAGTGAGAGAAGTCAAAGCGAAGCACATCGGCCGATACAAAGGAACCTTTCTGCTCGACATGAGTGCCAAGGACTTCGCGCAAAGCCTGATGAAGGAGGTGTGTGGCCGAGTGATTGCGCGATACAGCCGCACGAGCTTCCTTATCGATAGCTGCGACAAATGCAGCGCCGGGATTAGAGGGCATCTTATCTACGATATGGACAGCCGTACCGGTTTCACGCTTGGTATCTGTCACATTTATCACTTCGCCGCTCTCAATGTCGGTGAGGATGCCGCGGTCGCCGACCTGACCGCCCATTTCGGCGTAGAAAGGAGTCTCGGCGAGGATAATCTGATAGAATTCGCGGTTTTTCTGCTTCACATGACGATAACGGAGAATCTTAGTTTCCACCGTATTCGAATCGTAGCCCACGAAGGTCTCCTCGCCGTCGGCGAGAATCACCCAATCGCCGGCTTCTACAGCGGCTGCACTGCGGGCACGGGCTTTCTGGGCAGCCATTTCGCTGTCGAACTCGGCCTGATCGATAGTCATGCCATAGTCCTTGAGAATAAGGAGGGTAAGGTCGAGAGGGAAGCCGTAGGTATCGTAGAGTGTGAAAGCTTGCTTGCCCGAAATCATGGTCTTGCCTTCGGCCTTTGCGGCTTTGGCTGCATCGTCGAGCAAGCGGATACCGTTTTCAAGAGTACGGAGGAATGAATCTTCTTCTTCTTTGATTACCTTTATGATGAGGTCGCGCTGCGCGGGTAATTCGGGGTATGCCTCTCCCATATTTTCGATGAGAGTGTCGACGAGGCGATACATGAACGCCTTCTTCTGCTCCAGGAATGTATAGGCATAGCGCACGGCTCGGCGAAGAATACGGCGGATAACATAGCCGGCCTTGGCGTTGGAGGGCAACTGCGAGTCGGCGATGGAGAATGCTATCGTACGCACGTGGTCTGCAATCACACGCATAGCCACATCGACCTGGGTATCCTCTCCATACTTCTTGCCGCTGAGATTGGCTATTTTTCCGATAAGGGGAGTGAAGACGTCGGTATCATAGTTCGATGTCTTTCCCTGAAGGGCCATACAGAGGCGTTCGAAGCCCATGCCGGTGTCTATAACCTTTGCGGGCAGCGGTTCGAGCGAACCGTCGGCCTTGCGGTTGTACTGCATGAACACGAGGTTCCATATTTCGATGACCTGAGGATGGTCGTGGTTCACGAGTTCTGCACCGGGCTTTGCGGCACGTTCCTCGTCGGAACGGAGGTCGATATGTATCTCCGAACAGGGGCCGCAGGGGCCTGTATCGCCCATTTCCCAGAAATTATCGTGCTTGTTGCCATTGAGGATATGGTCGGCCGGAAGATGCTTTGCCCAGATTGAGGCCGCTTCATCGTCGCGCTCAAGACCTTCTTCTGCTGCGCCCTCGAACACTGTGGCATAGAGACGCGACGGGTCGAGTTTAAGCACATCTACAAGGTATTCCCAAGCCATATCAATGGCCTCGGCCTTGAAATAATCACCAAACGACCAGTTGCCGAGCATTTCGAACATGGTGTGGTGATATGTATCGAGACCAACCTCCTCGAGGTCGTTATGTTTGCCGCTCACGCGCAAGCACTTCTGTGAATCTGCCACACGGCGCGACTTAGGCACTGCATTGCCTAAAATTATATCCTTGAACTGGTTCATGCCCGCGTTGGTGAACATGAGTGTGGGGTCATCTTTAATCACCATGGGGGCCGAGGGTACTATGCGGTGCCCTTTCGACTGGAAAAAGTCTTTGAAAGACTGTCGTATTTCTTTGGCGGTAAGCATATAATAAATGTATGTCTGTTATCTTGATGTGCGGAAAGCGCAACGTTGTGCGAAAATTTTGCTATCTTTGCGCTATCAAGGCGCAAAATTACTTGAAATTTCGCGCTTTCGCAAATTTTAAGATACGTGAGCCAAAAAACATTCTACCGATATAATGCTGTATCAGGCCAGTATGAGCGCGTCTACCCCTCGGCGCGACGCCGCGCCATGGTGCTCATGCAGCAGTTCGGCTGGGTGGCGGCGATTGTAATCGGACTTGTGGCAGTGCTTTTCAGCCTCCTTGAATTTCCACGCGAAAGGCGGCTTCGCGAACAGAACGAGCGCCTCGAGGCCCGTCTCGAAGTGCTCAACCGCCAAGCCGACGAAGCACTTGCGGTGATGGAGGACATTGCCGAGCGCGACAACAATTTCTATCGCGTTATGATGCAGGCTGAACCACTCGGGCGCTCGCGCCGGCTGGCCGGACTGGAACGACGCCGGAATTTCGACCATCTTGACTCGCTAAGCGATTCACGCCTCGTCGGAACGGTCGAAAACAAGCTTGACCAGCTCGACCGCATGATATACTCTCAGATTCAATCGTTCGATTTTCTTGCCGACGAGGCTGCCGGACAGAAAGACCGCATAGCTCACACCCCTGCCATACAGCCGGTACCGGAAAAATACCTACGGACTATGGCGTCGGGCTATGGCGTCCGCGTAGACCCGGTCTATGGCACTACTAAATTTCACGAAGGGATGGACTTCTCCGCTCCACCCGGAACGCCGGTCTATGCCACAGCCGACGGAACTGTCTCATCAGCGTCATGGCAGGGCGCATACGGAAACATGATAGAGATAAAACATGGCTACAACTACACGACACGCTATGCACACCTCTCTAAAATGAATGTTCGGCCGGGTCAGGCTGTGCATCGCGGCGATCTCATAGGCGAAGTCGGCAATACGGGCAAATCAACCGGTCCTCACCTTCACTATGAAGTGCGATATCGCGGGGCGCCTCAAAATCCTGTGAACTATTATTTCTTCGATTTGACCCCTGCCCAATACGACGAAATAATCCAGCTGGCAGAAAATGCCGGCCACGTCATGGACTAAATCAAATTATGAATGATGAATTAAGAATTATGTTTTGTTCCGTTCCAACAAAGAATGATTCACAATCACATTAATTTAATTCATAATTCATAATCCATAATTCATAATTAAGACAATGGATTTAGACAAGAAGTTTTACCGCATTGGCGATGTTGCCGAACTGCTTGATTTGCCTCAGTCGACCCTACGCTTTTGGGAAAACAACATTCCTGAAGTAAGACCGCGCCGAACATCGGGAGGCTCACGCATGTACTCGCCTGCCGACATCGAACGCATGCGAATCATAAAGTATCTTATCAAAGACAAGGGGCTTAAAGTAGATGCCGCTCGAGAGCATTTGCGCAAAAACCGCAAGGCAGTCGAGAAGACACATCAGGTGATTTCGCGTCTTCAGGAGGTCCGGCGAAAGCTCGAAGGGCTGCTCGGCGCGCTCGACTACAGACCTAAAGTCAACTGAACGCCCGGAGCGCTCGGAGCTATATACATAGACCGGCTCTCCCGCCAGCCTCGGCTGGTATTGAGCACACTGAGTTCTATAAGACCTACGACCGAACCGACTGCACCCCGAACAGCACGAAGAACATCGGTAAAAGAATTAAAACCACTCGATGTGAACTGAGCAAGCCGACGACCACGGAATGAGACGGTGGTGCATAGAATATCGGAAGAAGAGACTGTTGCCATGACTGTAAGTGTTGAGTAATTTTACATTGCAAAAGTAGCCCGGCGCATGCGCACCGTTTTTGCACACCACTTTCAAAAAGAGTTAAATCTAATCCAAAACAGCATAGCTAATCGTTTAAAAGAAAACACATACCCATATGAAAGCTGCCAAATATATACTTGCCTTAGTTCTTGCCGCTACGGCCGCGGCCGGTTTCGCTTCCGACCCTATGGCAACCCGCTACTCTATGAGACAATGCCAGGGTTCTCTCACTCCATACCCGGACCCGACTCAGGAGGCAGTATATCCGGATTCACTTGTGCCGGTTTTTATCAACCATGTAGGACGTCATGGCGCGCGCTATCCGGCTTCAGCCGCCAACTGCATAGCTCTCCGCAAAGCCCTTGACCGCGCCGACAGTCTTGGCACAATCACCCCTCTCGGCAGACAGCTCCAGAAACTTAACGAGCATATCATAGCGCAAAGCAACAATCGCTGGGGCGCTCTCGACTCGCTCGGAATGGCAGAGCAGCAAGGCATTGCCACACGTATGTTCTATAATTATACCGAGGTATTCAGCCAAGGAGGTGTAGTGCAGGCACTTTCTTCATACTCTCCGCGAGCTATGATGAGCATGTATTCTTTTACCCATCAGCTCGACAGAATGAACAATCGCCTCACATTCTCAACATCTACAGGGCGAATCAACTCAGCTCTGATGCGTCCATTCGACACCGTGCAGGCTTATCTCGATTTCCGCAAGGACAAAAGCTGGGAGCCTCCATATATTGAATATGTAGATAAATACTGCCCGACTTCAGCCATAAGCCGGGTACTTGGCGAAAACTATCCATACAAGGACAATAAAGACCGGCAGAATCTGGCATTGGTAGAATACTATGTTGTTTCAGGCCTTGAGGCCATGGGCGAGCGCTCTGAAATGGCTACATATTTCTCAGAGGCAGAAGCCAATGCTCTATGGAGCTGCTTCAACCTACGTCAATATCTGCAGCGCACCGCCACTACTGTATCGTCTGTTCCGGCCGAAATTGCAGCCGACCTCGTACTCAATATCATAGAGACTACCGATGTCTATATTTCAGGCGCAGACGCCGCTACTTGTGCAGTGCTTCGTTTCGGACATGCCGAGACGCTCATGCCACTGCTCTCTCTTATCCGTGTGCCAGGCTGTAACTACCTTACCAATTATTTCGACACCGTAGCTCAGCACTGGAAAGATTTCGATGTCGTGCCGATGGCCGCAAACGTGCAATTTGTGCTTTTCAAAGCCCGTAAATCAGGCAAATACTATATGCGCGTCGAACTCAACGAGCGCCCCGTGGCCCTTCGGAGCGGCGACACTGCCACTATATATCCCTGGGGCGAGCTCCGCCGCTACCTTACAAACTGCGTGCCGCTTGTAAACCTATAAGCAAACAGGCAGTTGGGCAATCAGAGGCTGTGTTTTTTTGCCGGAATGTGCTTTTTTTGCTACTTTTGCAGCCTAAGAAAGTATTGGCTTATGAAATTATCGGTTATTATCCGCTTTGTCATTCTTGGTCTGCTATGGCTCGGACTGGCAGCCTATATACTTACTCATGCGCAAATAACGCTCTACACGATTTTTGTAGTATTCGCATCGGCAATCATCATTTTTGTGCCGATGTATAAAAAATACATACGCAAATGAGCGCCGCGACCATAAATGGCTCGCTGCTCGCCAAAATAGACAGCCCCTCCGATTTGCGAAAGCTATCCGTAGAGCAGCTTCCGCAACTCTGCGCTGAAATCCGCCAGTTCCTCATCGAATCACTTGCCGTCAACCCTGGTCACTTTGCATCGAGCATGGGCGCCGTGGAGCTAACGGTTGCACTGCACTATGTATTCGATACTCCATACGACCGCATAGTATGGGACGTAGGCCATCAGGCATACGGACACAAGCTATTGACCGGCCGACGCGACAATTTCTCCACAAACCGCACGTTTGGAGGTCTGAGCGGCTTCCCCAACCCCGATGAAAGCCCCTACGACACATTCTCGGCAGGGCATGCCTCCAACTCCATATCGGCAGCCCTCGGTATGGCTATTGCAACCATACTGAAAAAAGACAGTCCGCGACGCAACGTGGTTGCGGTGGTAGGAGACGCATCTATCAGCGGCGGTCTTGCCTTCGAGGGCCTCAACAATGCGGCCAACACTCCAAACAATCTGCTGATTGTGCTCAACGACAACGACATGTCTATCGATAAAAATGTCGGTGCCCTCAACTCGCAATTAGCACACCTCACCACCTCGCGCATTTACAACGATCTGCGCTACAAGACTTTTAAAGCACTAAAAAAACTGCATCTTGTCAGCGACCGACGGAAAGGGGCGCTTCTGCGTTTCAACAACAGCCTGAAATCGCTGCTATCGAAACAACAGAATCTGTTTGAAGGGCTCAACATACGCTACTTCGGTCCGTTCGACGGACATGACATAGCCACCATCGTCCGCGTGCTCAACGACATACGCGACATGGAAGGCCCCCGCATACTGCATCTGCGCACTATTAAAGGCAAAGGATATGCGCCCGCTGAAGCCGACCCCGCCTCCTGGCATGCTCCAGGCCGTTTCGACCCGGAATCCGGCAAAAGAGAAGGCTCCAGACCCGACGCTCCGCTCAAATATCAAGATGTTTTCGGCAACACCTTGCTTGAACTTGCCCGCAAAAACGATAAAATCGTAGCTATCACAGCGGCTATGCCGTCGGGAACGTCCATTTCGACCATGCAGGCCGAAATGCCGGAACGAGTGTTCGACGTAGGCATTTCGGAGGGTCATGCCGTGACATTTGCGGGAGGGCTCGCCAAAGACGGCATGCGTCCTTTTGTCGGCATATATTCGAGCTTCCTTCAGCGCGGATACGACCACATAATCCACGACATAGCCCTGCAACGCCTCCCGGTGATATTCTGTATAGACCGCGCCGGAATCGTAGGCGAAGACGGCGCTACACACCACGGCGCTTTCGACATAGCATATATGCGCACCGTTCCTGGCATGATTGTAGCCTCGGGGCGCGACGAACATGCTCTCCGCAATCTTCTGTACACGGCTCAGGCCGCCGACCACGGCCCCTTTGCAATCCGCTATCCCCGAGGGGGTGGCAAATTGATGGAATGGCAGAACGCCATGCGCGAACTGCCAATAGGCAAAGGCGAACGCCTTACCGACGGCTCGGAAATCGCCGTTCTCACCATCGGCCCGGTGGCAGCACCGGCAGCAGAAGCCGTTGCCAAGGCCCGTAAGGAAGGCATTGACGCCGCTCACTACGACATGATTTTCGCCAAGCCTATCGACGAGGATATACTTGCCGAAGTCGCCGCCAAAAACTGCCCGATAATAACAGTTGAAGACGGCACAATCGACGGAGGCATGGGCAGTGCCGTATCCGACTGGTTTACATCACACGGTATTCCGCGGACAATAGTTCGCCTCGGCATGCCCGACAAGTTCATTCCCCAGGGCACTCCGGCACAACTGCACGCCATCTGCGGCTATGATACCGATGGGATTCTGGCGACAATAATAAAAACTGCAAAACGATGAAAATAGTGATAGCAGGAGCGGGCGAGGTCGGTTCCCACCTTGCCAAACTCCTCTCGGCTGAAGAACAAGATATCACTTTGGTCGACGAGAACAACGAACGTCTTGCCGTGCTCGACGCCAACTACAATCTCATGACCGTAGTAGGCGATCCGACATCTTTTGCGACTCTTCGGGAAGCACATGCGGGCCAATGCGATCTGTTCATCGCAGTAACGCCATACGAATCGAACAACATTGTAGCGTGTTCAATTGCCAAGAATCTTGGCGCACATACCACCGTGGCGCGCATAACTTCATACGACTTCATGAACCCGGCAAACACAAAGCACGTCCGCCACATAGGCGTAGACCATGTGATTTACCCCGAGCATGTAGCCGCCGAAGAGATCATCACTTCGCTAAGCCGCTCATGGATACGCAACTGGTTCGAGCTGCATAATGGCGCAATTATCCTTGCAGGTGTAAAACTGCGGCAGGGTGCGCCTATCACCGGCATGAAACTAAAGGATTTCGCCTTCACAAACCGTCATTTCCACATATCGGCCATAAAGCGCAATCATGAGACAATCATACCGCGTGGCGACGACCAGATGGAAAGTGGCGACATCATCTACCTCACGACCACACGCGACCACATAGACGACATTCTCGTTCTTACCGGCAAGACCGAACACAAAATAAGGCGCGTCCTAATAATGGGAGGCTCCAAAATAGCAATCCGCCTTGTAAACCTTGCCGGCAACCGCTTCAAGTTCAAGATTGTTGAAAACGACCTCGAGATTTGCCGCAAACTCCCCCAGAAATGTCCGGACTGCGAAATAATACACGGCGACGCCCGCGACGCTGATTTGCTCGCCGACATCGGAATCGGCGATATGGACGCTTTTGTAGCTCTGACGGACAGTTCGGAAACAAACATTTTCACATGCCTGACAGCAAAAGAAATGGGCATAAAAAAGACGGTTGCAGATGTCGAGAACATTCAATTTATCTCACAGGCCGAAAATCTCAATATCGGCACTGTCGTAAACAAAAAACTCCTCGCATCAAGCACTATATTCCAGCTGCTGCTCGATGCCGACTCGTCGACCTCGAAATGCCTCGCTCTTGCCGATGCGGAGGTTGCCGAACTGGAGGTGCATGAAGGGTCCAAAATAACCCGTTCGCCAGTAAAAGACCTCAAACTGTCGCACGACATGACTTTGGCAGGCCTCATCCGCAATGACGAAGGCATGCTCATCACCGGCAACACCGTGCTCCAGCCTGGCGACCATGTGCTCGTGTTCTGTCTGTCGGGAGCTCTTCATAAGGTCGAAAAACTATTCAACTGATGACAGCTTTAAAGCGTTCTCACAGGCACTTCATAAACTGGCGCATGCTCGGCATGATAGTCGGGTGGCTCCTTCTAATTGAAGGTGTGTTTCTGCTTGTGCCGACGGGCACATGTATAGCCTACGGCGAAAGCGACTGGAAGCCTTTTGCCTCCACTGCTTTGCTGACACTCACTGCTGGCGGAATATGCGCACGCTTCTGCCGTCCGACGAGCTCGCATATGGGCAAACGCGACGGATATCTTCTCACGGCAATGGTATGGGTCGTATTCTCTATCTTCGGAATGATACCATTCCTGTTCTGTACCAAGTCTGTAAATATTCCTGACGCCTTCTTCGAGGCTATGTCGGGCTTCACAACCACGGGAGCCTCCGTACTCGACAGCATCGAGGGCATGAGTCACGGCATACATCTATGGCGAGCTCTAATGCAATGGATTGGCGGCATGGGTATTATACTGTTTACACTTGCGGTGATTCCCATGCTTAACCACTCGGGAGGAATGCAGATGTTCAACGCCGAAGTCACCGGTATCACCCACGACAAGATACAGCCACGCATCAGCCAGACAGCCAAAAGCCTATGGTTAATCTATATCGGCCTTACCGCCGTGCTGATATTCCTGCTTTGGCTTGGACCGATGGACCTTTTTGACAGTTTCTGCCACGCATTCGGAGCAATATCGACAGGAGGATATTCATCGCACGAAGACGGCATTGCAGCCTGGACAAGTTCGCTGTATATCAAAATAGTGCTGATTGTATTCATGTTTCTCGGCGGCGTCAATTTCGGGCTGATATACAAATGTCTGCGAGGCAACTTCAAATCGCTCAGGCAGAACGATGTCTTTCATACCTACATAGCCATTATTCTGCTCATGCTCGTGCTCTTCTCGACCACGATAATGCTTCGCGGGCAGGCCTCCAACTGGGTTGAAGCGGTCATCGACCCGCTGTTCCAGATTGTATCTACAATCACGTCTACGGGATTCAGCACAAGCAACTATGAAGCATGGGGGCCGTTTGTGCTATCGCTTACATTCGTAATGATGTTCTTCGGCGCCTGCGCAGGCAGCACCAGCGGCGGAGCCAAGATAGACCGAATACTTTATCTTTTCAAAAACGCCCACAACGAACTATACCGCTGCCTCTTCCCTAACTCCATAATGTCGGTCAAGGTCAACGACCGAGTGGTCAATCCGGAGCTGGTGAGCAAGGTGATAGCATTCCTTTGCATATATATGCTTCTTATTGTAGCGGGAGGTATGGCTCTGACTGCATGCGGGGTTCCTCTGGTCGACGCGTTTTTCTCGTCGTTCTCGTGCCTTTCAAACACCGGTCTCGGCGCCGGCATAACAGGTTATGGCAATTCCTACGATATTCTGCCCGATACGGCCAAATGGATTCTGTCGTTCCAGATGCTGACCGGTCGTCTGGAAATCTTCACCGTACTGGTTCTCTTCACCCCTGCCTTCTGGAGACGATAAATGGCTAAGCACAACGAAATCGGCAAATGGGGCGAAAACCTTGCCTGCGACAAACTCACATCGGAAGGGTGGGCAATAGCTGAGCGCAACTGGCGTGAAGGGCACCTCGAACTCGACATTGTGGCTATCAGTGCCGATACAATTGTCTTTGCAGAGGTCAAGACTCGTGCCAGCATGGACGAAGACCCTCTCGAAGTCATAGACCGCCGTAAAATTGCAAATATGGTGCGCGCAGCAAATGCCTATCTGGCTATGCACCCCGAGCTACGCCAGTATCCGCGCTTCGATCTATTTGCGATCAACGGCAACCCCGAGAACTATCGCCTCGAACACCTTCCCGACGCCTTCGACCCGCCCCTCCGCACCTACTGATTCCCTTTTTACTAGCATTCAGTGACAACACTTACGTAACTATTCCGCGAATTCGTTGAATAGCTCACCCCTCTTAACCATTCAGCGAATAGTCAATTGGCAACACATCTATTATCAGCGCCAAACACTGCGAAGGCTTTAATTCTTCGGGTAAGTTCGATTTACTCCCCTTTTTTATATGTTAATAATTGATAAAAAACTTATTTTTAATCCTCAAAATATAAACTTTTACAAAAATTTAGATATATTTGTCTGACATTAAGAAATATTGAATCCATGAGAAACACATTAATACTGGGTCAAGCCGAAACCCCGGTACATATGTTAAATTGAGTCGAAGAGAATGTTAAATTTTTTAGGCGTAGAGTTTGACCAGTCGGAAGATGAAGAAGTCTCGGTCACGGACA
>CAJTOB010000030.1 GCA_910578035.1 uncultured Muribaculaceae bacterium | reverse complement strand
ACGATTGGAGCAACTTTGCCTACGTCCACTTCTCCCTGCGCATCAACAACCGACTGACACGTCGCAGCAAAGTGTTCCACACCGTAGATCCGAAAATGAAGACTACCTTTAAGTTCCTCGCCAATACAATTCCCGATGTGCGCTCCCTGTTCCTTATCCGGGGCAAACGCTACATCTGCGAAAAAATAACTGCGACGTTCACCGAAAACGGAATGTCGCAGTTACTCAAAGGCATCTTTTACCCCGTCAAGGATTGAGGGGGTCACGCAAAATGAATTTAGCTTTTGACTCTCAAATAGTTGCGTGAAAATTTGGTACATTCCAATATATTGCTTAACTTTGCAATACGTTCCCACACATTAAAGAACGTGTTAAGGCCGGAGGGTCTAAAAGCGGTACCAAAATCGGTACACTTTGAAAAAGCAAAACTCGTAACTCTCTAAAAATCAACGCCTGTAAGCATAAAAGTTTTGCTCCCAGGCGGATCACGGATATTTACAGAGGGTGTGTCAATTTTTTTGACACACCCTCTTTCTGTTTGGCCGGCATGGGTACAGACGGCAGGCATGGAAATGAGCTGATTCTCGAAAAGGCTATTGGCGTACCGTCCATAGCCCGATACTGACGAGCGCTCTGTCCATCACTTACAGAATATTACGAGAATAAGAAGCGCCGCATGCCGAAGGGCGCGTACGGCGGTGTGAGAGGGCGGTAAATACGAAGGCAGGAGGTAAACACATGCGATTAGTGTTTACCTCCTGCCCGATGAGTAATTGTGGGTTCTGAATGTCATCGCGACAGCATGAACCCACAGATGCAGAGCATTTATTTTTTCTGGCGTATGATTACAACTCGGCTGAGCGAGGGATCATTGAGGAACATATTGCCTACGCCGCCGTTCCACGACACGTCGAGACGGTCGGCTGCGATACCGAATTCCTTAACGAGGTATTCGCGTACCGACTGGGCGCGTTCGCGGCTGAGAGTCTCGTTGATTTCGGGGCTGCCGGTGGCTTTGTCGGCATAGCCGATAACCGAGAATACGGTCGATTCTGGCGTAGATTTGATCATGTCGGCCACCATTTCGAGCTGGGCGCGGTCGGCGTTGGAGAGCGCGCTCACGTTGATGGGGAAGTAGATGAGATAGTTGCCGTTGGCGTTGACAACGGTGTTGTGTTGCACGGTTGTGCCGGCTTTCTCGCGTTCGAGCTTTTCGTTCTGGGCAATAAGTTCGGCTACGCGGCGGCGGAGTTCGTTTACGGCGTCGTTGTCGTATTCCACCACCTTCATCACGCGCGATTTCCAGCCGCGGGGAGCGAAGCGATATGTGACTCCGGCGGTGACGCTGAGCATGGCGTCGAAGCTGCGGCGGCCTGTTTCGCCGTCGAATTCATCATTGGTAATCATGGCGCGGAGGTCGAGGTTGATGTCGAAAGCCTTCGATACGTGGAACATATTGAAGATACCGGCGTTGCCTATTACCGTGTTCTGATGGGGGTTGTTGTAGACATGGCCCCAGCCCACACCGATGTAGGGAGCGCAGCCATACACGCGGTCGGCCTTGTAGCCACCAATCATGTTAGTGAGGTCGAACATCACATCGGCATGCAGAGTGAGATAGTTGATTTTCTGCTCGCAGAGAAAGCCGTAGGGGTGGGTGTATTTGCCGGGCACTACCTTGCCGGTGTTGTAGATGCCGCCGTTCTTGTCGCCCCAGGTCTGGGTGGCGCCTTTGGCGCTGAGACCGCTGTACATCAGGCGTACGCCGATAGAGGGCGAGAACCATTTGCCCACGGCGATGTCGAGAGCCGGCGATATGCGGTCGCCGAACTTGGCCTGACGGTCGTGGTCGCCGAAGAACATCTGCGGGCCGGCGCCTACGCTGATAAACCAGTTGCTGCGGCCGTCGGGAGCGATGCTCGCCACCGTTTCGGTGTAGGTCTCAGTTGCGACCTCGGCTACTTCCTGCGCCGAGATGCCCATGGCGGCGGTTGCCGCAATGGCTGTCAATAGATACTTTTTCATCTGATTGATTTTTAGTTAAAGAACTGTTATATAGTTTATTTTTCTCTTACGCAGCGCACTGCCTGGGCCTGCCAGGGGTTTGAGGAGTCTTTGGCTACGACATTTCCGTTTACACCGGCGTTTCTGCCTGAAGCCAGCCCCTTGTCGGGCTCGGCATAGTTTCCGGAGCCGGTCAGCCAGAAGAAATGCTGCAGAGCCATTTGGCAGCGACGGCTGTCGGAGGTAGCGGCAGAGCTTGTCCACCAGTATCCGCTTTTGGCGAAATGATCGCGCGCGCCGTTCGGGTTAGGGACGCGCACACCGCCCATGGCGTAGTAGTTGCCTTCGCTGTCGTTGTCGCTGCGTTTCATGTATATGCCGTATCCAAAGATCTTGTCCTTGTTCGATGAACTTCCGTATGCAAAACCGATGCGGGTGCGGTGTATTCCCCGCGGGAACCAGCGCGGAGTTGTTCCGTCGTATTCGGTTTCCACCACGCAGGTTATGTACTCGGTAAGTTCCGGGATTTTCTCGCCGTTGTCGTCGGTGCGGAATGCGCTTACGCCTGTCATTGTCTTGCTTGTGTTGTTACCGGGAATAAAGGCGGTGAAGGTGTTGCCGTTTGCCACGCGGTATCCCACCGGCGATGGGTCGTAGATTGTTTTCACGTCAGACCAGCCGCCGTCAGAGCCGGCAGCCATGGCGTCGTCGCCCCATAGTAGCCGGCAGTCGGTGCCAAGCCAGTGAGAACCGTTTGAGTCGGCAGCTCTGTTGATTATATATCCGGGCCGTAGCACACTCGCACCGATTGTAGCCTCGGCGCTTGTTGCCGGCTGCCATACTGGGAACGAAGAGGCAATATTCTGAGCAGCGCCGTCGATATAATATGTGTCGGCATTGGGGAAGGGGTCTTTGCGGCCCCACTGGTAGAGCATGCAGTTGAGCACATATGCCTCGTCTTCGGCTGTGCGGGTGGTTTCAAGACGCTGTGCGTCGGTTGAGGGGAATGCACCGAGATTGCGGTCCATGATGTCGAAAGTGCTGCCTCCTTTGGTGGTGATGGCATAGTCCTGGGGCATGGAGTCGCCTACGCCCCATATGTGCCAGCTCCACAGAATGTCGCCTTGGCGGTCTGTGCCGCTGTAGACGGCGATGACGGCGTTGCCGACGTTGCCCGATGTGGTGTAGTAGACGCGCCCGTCGCGGAGTTCGACGTCGGATATGAATCCCTGCACGTCTTCCCAAAGCAGAGCGGCCGAACGTGGCTTAATGCCGGCGTTTTCGTTGTGGAATCCGGCACCGGGAATGATACCTTTCTGGCCGTTGCCAATCACGGTAGCCTTGAAGTCGTGCTGGCCGGCAGAGGTAATCATATAGCAGTTGGCGGTCTCCTCTTCGGGTTCTACGGGTAGTTCCTCCACAGTCATGTCGGCGGCAAAGTCACGCAGCTGCAGATTGAATGTATATACCGCGTTGGGCTTGAAATCGTATGCTATAGACTTGGTGAAGGTGGCTTTGTGGCGGTCGGTGAGTATTGTTATCACCACCAGGTCATCGGCATGAAGGTCTGGGGCAACCGTCATGTATGCCGTGTTTCTCTTTCCTGCGGTTAGCGCGGGAATATCGGCCCATTCGAGGGTCACGGTGCTCGATGTGTTGCTGGCGAAGGCATAAGAACCGTCGGTGGCGTCGAAAGTGAAGTCGCCGGCCAGTTGGCGTCCTTCGGGCAGCGCAAGCGATATGCTTTTCAGATATTCTCCGGCCAGCGGAGTGCCTGTAGCCTCGATATTGAAGCGCAATAATGCGAAAATGTGTGTAAAATCGAATTCGTTTTCAGTGTTGGGGCGCGGATAGCCGAATTTGTAGTCGCCGTCGATACGTTGCGAGGCCGAGTCGAACGACTGGTTTGCCTGCAGTGTGCCGGTAAGCGATGTCGGGTCGGCGCCGTCGTTGGCGGCGCTGTATGGGTAGTATGCGTATTGCGGTGTGGCGCAGTTTCCGGTGAAAGCGGCGCGTCCTCTGGGAGCAGTGGCGGAGCACGCGAAGCGGGAGTTGCGCACGATGCCTCCGAAAACACCTATAGCGTCGTCGGGCGTCCATAGGATGCCAATATGTCCTCCGAAATAGTCTGTCGGGTCTATCGCTGTCCGCGAGTTTATATCCGTGTCGGCTGTATTGGCGATGATGACAGTCTCTGCATCTTGTTTCATCTCGCCGGGCTGTGTATTTTCGCAAGATATTGCGGTGATGGCAAGAATACCTGCGATAATGCGAATGGTTTTATTCATTATATTATGTAGTATATGGCCAAAATAATTGATTAATACACGGACTGAGTGTTTATCAGATTTTAAGGCTTTTAATTTCCGGCTGTCGCTTCTGTCAGCGGAGTGCCGGTGCATAATAATCAGTAGATAATCAATAGATATTCACCGGCAGGAACGGCCTTCGGAGGGCTCGCCCCTGCCGGTGAGTTAATTTAGAGGCTGAATTACTTCAGGGGATTTTTAGAGTTGTTGGTGAAATGGGAATTTGCATTGTTTTCCACCTGGGGTGCGGCTGCCGGGTCAGCGCGGTTGAGCAGGAATGCCTTGTTATTGTTGATGATGGCGCGGATAAGTGCTGCGGAGTTGTATTCGGCTTCTGTGGGAGGAATTACATAGTTCATGAACACAAGACCGAGCGGCACAGGCTGACGTGTCGGGTCTGTGATACGCGAAAGTGTGAACGTGTTAAGACTTTTGGCAATGGCCTGACAAGCTTCTTGGCTCGGCGTTCCACTTACCAGATTATAAAAACCGCCGATTGCCGATTCGTAGAATGTGCGGTGCAGACCGTCGGCATAATTTTGGGCGGCAATACTGTTCATTTTTATAATAGCCTGTTCGCGGGCAGCGATATCTCCGATATTGTCGAGCTCGGAGAAGCACCAGCGCAGATATGTGTTTGGCGTGCCTGAGTTGCCTCCGTCATATGGCGCTACAGGCGATTTCCACTGCAGATTGATGGTGAGAGGCTCATCCGCAGAACCGGATATCCAGCGAGAGAAAAGAGCCGGGCAATCATTGCCCCAGAGATAAGTGGCTTCATTCTCATTGTCATTAGTATTGACTTTTGCAATAATCTGACCCTGAACATCGCGTATGGTCGTGTTTGCGTTAAGGTCGCCACTATAAAGAACCGGCTTTTTCGTGACAGTGTTGTTTTCAGACTTCAGGCGTTCGAAGCAGCTTCGTACGGCTATAGCCCATGCTTGTCCGCCGCTAAGATCGAATTCACCTGGGGTGTTGTCGGATTTGGTGTCTGTCGTTGGAGTGACATCATCGAATTTTATGTCTTCAAGATTCCAGGAATAATCATCGGACCATGAGAATAATCTTCCACCTTGAATGCCTTTAATAGTCACATTGGCTTTTGTATAGGTTCTTTCTATGGTTTCGACAGATCTATAAGGCGCCCTGATGCTGTTCTGACCTTCCATACCTACTTCAAGAAACATAAGACCGTCTTCGTTCATGTTTTTGGCAAGCTCTATGATGGCGGTCGACAGAGGGGTCGATCTGGTTGGATCTGCTTCGTCTGTTGTGCGGAACAGGCGCAGCCAGAAGCGGGGTACAACATAATTTTGTTCCGATTCTGTATAAACCACAGTGGCGGTTGCGGTTACTTCTCGCTGTCGATTATATGATACACCGTTGATTGTAATCGCTGTATTACTTTCTATTCCTGTGCTAGTAACAGTTGGCTTTTCGAGGAGGGCCTTGGAAGTGGTTGTGATAGTAAACGGTTCTTCGAAATTCTCTGTTTCAGAATCGTCGTAAGGAGTATCAAAACTGCCATACTTCATCAAGTTCGTGCCGTTTTTGGTGTGCACCTCGAACGCTCGAATACCGGCATCATACATTTCTTTGAGAGTCGCGTTTCCCTGATAGAGTGAGTTGGCTGCATGCCATGCACCGGGGATAGAGAGCTCCGATATATAGATGTCGGGATTGAGCTGACCAATCCATGAGGCGAGGTTGAAGTCCATGCCTCGAGTCAGGAAGTAACCGAACTTTACAGGATAAATCATGCCGGTGGCAAAATTGGAGTCGTTGTTGAGCATTTGGTAGAAATCACCGCAGTTTGTCTGGAGGTGAACGCGGAGCTGACTTAGGTTCTCACCCGTAATCTGACCGGGGATAAGGAAAGCGCGCAGGCGCAGATGGTCGATAGCGTCGTATTCGTGTGACTCTCCACGCACAAACAGTGTGGGGTAGTAGACACCGCCGTCGGCATTAGTCATCGAGGTCTGAAGCTGCACTGTCGAGTTACCGTTGATAGAGCTTTTGTCAACCATTGTGCCAGCGTCGGCTGCTTCCTGCGACATATTGAGGTCGAAACTACCGGAAATAATCAGATTGTCGTCGATTTCGTATTCGTCAATTTTAGAGCCGTTTACCTTTACAGCTTCAATGGTTACAGCCTGAATCTGAATGTAGTCAGCCTTGAGTCCGGCCTCGTTGCCGCCGAGGGTATTGGGAGTGACAGGACCGTTGAGGGTGATGTCGAGCACGTCGGCAAGCACATTGAACTGCAGTGGCACGGGCTGGCCGAACTCCTCGGCAGTCATGGTCTTTCGGGCCACCATCACGGCTGCATTCATGTCGGGCATGCCGTAGATGGTTTTCGGGTTGCCTGTCACAGTGCTGTTGTTGTACTGTGAGGAGTTATAGTCCTTGAAGCTCGAGATGACAGTGAGAGTACCGTTTGTGTTTTCCTTGTATTTATATACATGAGGGCTCTGTCCTGTTTCGACAGTGGCGCGGATTGTGTTTTCGTTTGCCAGGGTTGTGCTTGCTTTGTCGGCAGGATAGAAGGCGTAGAAGGTGTGAGGACCGGGAGCACCCCACTGAACGCCGATTTCGCTCATTTTCACGATAGTACCGGCGACATTGCTAGGCTGCTCCTGAAGATTCACTTTATACTTAGCAAAGCCGCGGTCGGTATTGGGGCTGTAGATGTTGATATACTCATCGTTTCCCGATACATAGTTACCCCAAAAGATTTTCTGAGATTCTGTTTCTTCCCAGTCGTCCTGATACATGGTGCGGCTGCTGGGAGAGTTTGAGATGGAAAACAGGACATCGTCGCCGCTCGAGGCAATTGGAACCTCGGGCTCGTAGATTTTGTCTTCGCAGCTGACCATGATAAGTGGGGCGAAGGCAAGAATCCATTTGTAATTCATGTTCATATTCTGTGGATGATTGGTTGTTGATTAGTTTGTTGAATTGATTTCGGCCCATGGATTGCCGCTGAAGTCGTTTGCTTCGGTTTCAACTACACCCTGAGCCTTGATATTTACGCCTTCGGCTTCTTCGCCTTTGAATACAGCAGAGCCAGAGCAGATGGGGCTTTCCAGCTCAACCTGTGTGACGGTTGTTTTGGGTTGTTCGTAGATTTTCTTTTTCTTTTCCATACACATTGATATTTAGTTAGATATATAGTTGATAAATCGGTTTGGTTTGCCAGTAGTGGCGCGCGTTCGGCGCGCCCGCGTGTCAACGGTTTTTTGCCGGGGGTAGCCGGGTTGTTTTTGCTCGGGTTGCTTTTGCTCGGCGTGCGCGCCGAACGCGCGCCCCTACTGCAGTGTCGGTTGGTTTTTTGCCGGGTGGGTTGGTTTTTTGCCGGTGCGGTTGGTTTGTTGCCGGGTGGGTGCGGGGGAATCAGAAGAAGCGGAGGCGGCGACGGGATTTCTTTTTGTGGCCGTAGCCGTATCCGTAGCTGCCATATCCGTAGCCGTATCCATACCCGTAGCTGTAGCCGTATCCGTAGCCTCCGTGGAGTTCGACGCCGTTGAGAATGATTCCGACGGGTCCGAGTGTGCCTTCGTCGTAGAGTGCCTGGATATCGGGGAGCTGCCTGCGGTCGAGGCTTCCTACGCGGATAACGAAGAGCGAGAGGTCGGCCACGCGGTTGGATATTGCGGCGTCGGCGACGATTCCGACGGGCACGGAGTCGGCTATGATGTAGTCGTAGCGTTTGCGGAGCTGGTCGAAGAGCTGGTCGAGGCGGTCTGAGCTGAGTAGCTCGACGGGGTTTGGGGGCACGATGCCCGACGGAATAACGTCGGGTTGTCCTTCGCGAGCCACGATGATGTCGTCGACGGTTACCGATGGGTCGTAGAGGTAGTTTGTGATGCCAGTGGCGTTGTGGGGCATGCCTGTGCGGTGCGAGAGTGTGCCTTTTCGAATGTCGAGGTCTACGAGGGCAACTTTTTTGCCGCCGGCGGCGAGGGCTTCGGCGATGTTTATGACGGTATATGTCTTTCCGGCGCCTTCGCGGAAAGATGTTGTCATGAGCACCTTTGCCTGTTTGCCGTTGGCGCGTGTCATCATGTTGATGTTGGCTATCACCATTCGGAATGCGTCGCCGGTGATGGCGCTCATGGAGGCCTGTTTTTCTTCGTGCGCCTTGCGTGTGCTCAGGAGGGGGCGTCGAGCGTTGAGTTTATTGTTGAGGGGCACTTCGCCGAGGAATGGAATGGCAACGGCTTCTTTGATGTCGCGTCGGCCTCGCACGCGTGTGTTCATGAAAGCCGACAGGAGCATGATGACCGTAGGAATGAAGAGGCCTGCGAGGGCTCCGAGAGTGAGAATGCGGTTGCGCTGAGGCGAAATGCGGGCGACACTGCCGTCGGGGCCGTCGATTATGCGGGCGTTGTTGTCGGCCATGGCCTGAGCCAGGGCGTTTTCTTCGCGGCGGTTGAGGAGGAAGAGGTAGAGCGATTCCTTGATTTTCTGCTGGCGCTCGATAGAGAGCATTTCGCGCTGTTTTCGGGGTATGGTTGCGATGCGCGATTCGGCGTCGCCTTCGTAGCCTCTGGCGTCGCGACGTTTCACTTCGATAGATACGATGATGTTGTCGACGCCGTTGAGAATGTTCTTGCGCAGGAGCTGAAGAGCGTTTGTCATTTCTTCGATGACGGGGTTTGCGTCGGAGCTTTCGTCTTTGAGGCGGTCGCGCTGCATTTTCACGGAGTTATACTGCGAAATCTGGCTCTCGATGGACTGGTCGTTGATTCCGAGGTTTGTCGGAATGAGGTCGTTTGAGCGAGCGGGGTCGGTGAGATATTCCTTGATGAAGAGGGCAATGCGCAGCTGTGTGTCGAACTGGAGAGCGTCGGCGTTGTACCGTGCGGATTCGCCCATATAGCGCGATGTCATCGAGCCGATGTCGACCACCTGGTTTTCGCGGCGGTATGACTCGAGTTCGGACTCGACACCGCCGAGTTCGCGGCCGATGATCTGGAGGCGCTCGTTGATGAAGTTGGCGGTGTTGACGGCAACCTGGTTTTTGTCGTTGATTGATTCCTCGTTGTAGACCTGTATGATGGTGTTGAGGAGTGCGATGTCGAGCTCGGGCGAGCCTGAAGTGACGGCGATGTTGATGATGGTTCCGTCTTTTTCTTCCTGTCGTATTCCGAGGTTGGCTGCAATGCGGTTTACGGCGGCGAGTTCGGGCTCTTTGGTGATTTTGATTTCTTTTCCGATCCAGGCGGGCGACATGTAGGCAGTTTTGCTCACCATCACATGTGTGCCTTTGATTTTATACATTTTGCCAAAGCGAATGGCCGATGTGTGGTTTTCGCCGTCGGGGCCCGCGATGATTATTTTGGCCGATGCCGAGTCGACGGGAACGACCGAGAAAGTCAGGGCAGCCTTGGGAGCGATTGTGGGGAAGGTTACTTCGACGGGCGATACACCGTAGATGTTGACGTCGCGGAGGCGCTGTCGGGTGGTGTATGTGATGTCGGCGCGTGTGCGGGCCACGACTTCCTGGAGGAGGCGCTTGGAGCGGAACTGGAGGATTTCGTTTGTCACATTCACTCGGTTGATAGAGTTGTCGTATCGGTCGAGGCCGCCGGTCGATGTCTTGTTCGAGGGGTCCTTGATTATTACTTTGGTCTGTGCGAAGTAGACGAAGGGCGATGTTGCCGACTGGTACCAGGCGATGGCTATGCATATCGCTATGGATAGCACGTACCACGGCCATTTCGACAGGAGGTAGAGCAATATGTCGGCCAGATTGGGGCCTTTAGACTGAGTGTTTCGGTTGTCTGATGACATATTCTGAATTTAGGGAACGTTTTGTGATTAATTTTTTGTAACCCAGATGACTGAGGTTGTGGCGGTGACGATAGACAGTGTCACGGTGAGCCACTGGAGGAAGTTTGTCTTTTCCTCGCTCTTTGGTTTTTTGGGGCGGACGTATACGATGTCGTTCTGCGCGAGGTAGTATGCGGGAGAGTTGAAGATGTCGGAGCGTCTGATGTCTACGGTATAGACTTTCCGTGTGCTGCCTTCTTCGCGGATAACCGCTATTTTGCCGAGGTCGGCGTTGTTTGCGAGGTCGCCGGCCTGGGCGATGGCCTCGAGGAGGGTTATGCGGTCGCCGTCGCAGGAGTGAGTGCCGTTCTGGTTTGCGGCGCCGAGCACGGTGTAGCGGAAGTTCTTGAACTCGATGTTTACAATGGGGTCTTTGATGTAGTTGCCTTCGATGATTCGCTGGCGTATCATGTCGGAGGCTTCGGCAATCGTGAGTCCGGCGATGTAGAGTTTGCCGAGGACGGGGAAGTTGATGTCGCCTTCGTTGTCGACGCGGTAGAACTGCTCGTCGACAGAGCCTCCTACTTTACCGTTTTCCGACACCTTTAGTGTGCCTGGAGTGACGTTGAATGGCACGGCCAGTTCGGGGTTTTTGCAGCTTACGGTGATCTGAAGCTTGTCGTTGCGCTGGATTGTCGGCTGGAAGCGTTGTGTGATGGCATAACCCTGGTCGTCGGTCATGTCTGCCAGATAGAGATAATCCTTCTGCGATTTACACCCGCCGGCACCGGAGAGTACCAGCAGGCATAAAAGTGTTTTTAAAACATTTTTCATCAAATATACGCGTAATGATTGGTTAATATTCCTTGTCGAGTGCCTTGCGGCAGGAGACAGCGGCGTCGCTGTCGGGCAGGCATTCGAGGATGCCTGTGTTTGTGAGGTCGAGAATCGTCAGCGCTGTCGAAGAGGCGGCTGAGTATAGTTTTTTGTCGGAAGTCATGACCGACATGCCGGGAATGAATGCCACGAAGGCTTCTATGCCCGAGAGGGGTGTGAATCTGTTGAGGGGGGCCTGGCGCAGGCGGGCGATGCCGCAGAGGGGTAGGGAGGCTTTGCGCCAGCATGGAGTCTTGCCGCTCCATGGTGTGCCGTGGACGAGGATTCCGCGGTCGTCGGCGGTGATGAGGGGGCAGTCGTCGTTGAGGAGGGTGCAGCCGGAGAAGGTCTCGGTCCAGAGGCGCGAGTGGGTGCTTTTGCCGGTGCCGCTTTTGCCCATGAAGAGGAAGGCGCGGCTGTCGCAGCCTACGACAGAGGCGTGCACCATGAGGGCACCGCATGATGCGGCAAACTGGGAGAAGAATATGCGGCTCATGGAGTCGATGACGAAGTTGGCGTAGGAATCGTCGGCGCGTAGGCCGATGACGGCCCGCCGCAGTCCTTTGTCGATGTGCATGAGGCGGGGATACTGGCCGGGGCAGGGGGTGAGGGCCACGCACCATTCGGTGCCGGCGTCGTGGAGAGAGGCTTTGCCGAGGTCGTTGTATGACACCGACAGGGGGCGCCCGGCGGGGGCGTCGGGGAGGCTGTCGGCTGTTTCGATGCTGAGAGTGGCGGCAGCGGCGGGCATGTCGGTGCCGTTGCAGACGAATGGCCGGAAGTTGAGGGGCACGGTGGCGTCTGTCCAGGGTGTGCCAGCAATCAAGAGGTGCAGGCCGCCTATGTTCAGCAGGCAATCCATAGTGAGTGGTTTTAAGGGGCAGGAGACCGGCGGCCGGATCGGTGGGTGTTGGCTTGTGGCGGTACCCTTTATGGCATCAATAATCATGGGCCGCCGGTCTTATGCCTCGTTTAGTGTATTTGTCCGATGAGGAGTCGTATGAAGTGCCAGAAAGCCTCGGCGGGTGCTGCAGAGGCGGCGAAACGGCTCCTTTTGAGGAACATCGAGAGTGTGTGGAATTTTCCGCGGGCGGCGGGGCCGGCGGCCGTGTCGGCGCCGAGGGGATGGTGGCCGAAGTTGCCGCCTTCGTCTATTATATTCATCAGCGCTGCCGGATCTATGGTTCTGCCTTTGCGGGGTCGGGCAGGGGGAAGCATTGCGGCGTCGGCGTGGAGGTATTCTATGAGGAAATTGTTGAGGAGGGCTGTCCAGCGCGAGATTCCGAGAATGGCGCATGCTTCTTCGAATTCGGCGGGATTGTATTGTCCTTTGAGGGCGTATGCCGCGCACATGTAGTCGCAGAGGTGCCGGAGGCCTATTCCGGTGCCGAATACATGGTGCATTATGTGGACGTTTATGAGCAGCAGTTCGAGCAGTGGCGTCGGTGATGGAATGGCGTCAGTATTTCCGATTGTGCTGTCGCAGCGGCGTTTTGCGAATTTTTTGAGGCTTCGGGCTGTCAGAGGCCGCGATATGTTGATGAGGCGGCGGTGGAGCTCGACGACGAAGCCGCGGAATATGAATGAACGGCTGCCGTCGGGGTGCGAATGTATGTCGGGGTCGATGGTGCGGGCGAGCCTGATGGCATGCTTCATTTCATTGCGGGGCAGCCAGAGGTCTATGTCGCCGCATTCTCTGAGGTCTGGGGTGGGGTAGAAGCGCGCTACGGAGAGGCCTTTCTGCACTACGGGGTGCAGCCCTTTCTCGCGGAGCATTGCCACGAGGGCTGCTACGGCTTCCGACATGGCGCGTCCGGAGGTTTCGATGGCATCTACTCTCGCCACCCAGCGGGGCAGCAGCGATCCCGAGGGAAGAAGGCTGTCTGGCAGCCGGCAATATGCGTCGTAGCATATTCCGCAGACTGTCTGGCGCCGGGCCATGGCATATATGCTGTTCCAGTCTTCTGCCGAGAGCGGCCTAAATAGGCTTTCGTCGGGTATGGCTCCGCTGAGGCCGCAGCGCACCAGCTCCATGAAGGCTTTTTGAGCGGGATGCCCGAACGACTGTTTTTTCTGCATTTTCAGATTTTGTTAAACAACCTCACGAGAGGTTTCAGTGTTTCAGCCGACAATGATACCGGCTTCTTTCCAGGCGAGCAAAATGCGGTTTACATCGGCGAGGGCGGTGTCGTAGTCGACATCGTACTCCCGGCACAGCAAGGAGGCGAGAGCGGCGCAGTCGACGCCATTATGGCCGGCTGCGTTCCATATGAATGCAGCGGTTTCGTTGAAGGTATGGACGGTGGTGATATTGGTGTCGTGCTCGGATACGTCGACGAGCATGTATCTGTTGCCGACCTTCCGTAGTTTTAGATTGGACTTGAGGTTCATTCTGTCAGAATTTTTTACCGCAGATTATAGACATTGTGGTATCGTATATGATTTTGACATCGCGGGCGAAAGAATAGTCGCGCAGGTAGTCGATGTCCATTTCGGCGCGTCTCACCATCTGGGCGATTGTCTCGGTGTAGCCGTTATATAGGGTGGCCTCGGAGAACAGGCCCGGACGGATTCTGAACAGCAGGCGATAGTCGGGGTATTTCTCGATAATCTGCTGTGTGAAGTAGGGGCGTTCGGGGCGCGGGCCGACGATGCTCATATCGCCGCGGAGAACGTTCCACAGCTGGGGGAATTCGTCGAGGTGATGGTCGCGGAGAAATGCTCCGATGGCGGTGAGGCGCGAGTCGTTGTCCTCGCATAGGCGGGGCACACCGTCGCTTTCGGAGTCGATACGCATGGAGCGGAATTTGTAGATTGTGAATTCCTTTCCGTTGAGCCCGACGCGCTTTTGGGAGAAAATGGGGTTGTGGAAGTCGTAGAGCCATATAAGAATGGCTATGACAATGATTACCGGGCTGAATAAGGCGAAAGCCGACAAGGCTACGAGAATGTCGAAACTTCGTTTTATCTGCGTCTGAGACAGCGACAGGCGGTAGCTCTGGGCGGTTTTGTATGTCTGTTGGTGCTGCTGCCATTTTTCGGGACGCTGCGACAATTTTTTGCCGGTTTTTTCTACAGATTCCTCGAAGGCGGGCACTGTATTAAATTCAAATTCCATAAAGCAAGATACGTAATGCAGATTATGCGTTTGGTTGTTGTTCGATTGCCGGAAACAGGCGGTTATTATAATGTATGGTTCAATAATAGTTGGTTATGCTCGTCGATTATCTCCGGCATGTTGCGTCGTAGATAGGAGCCGATGCTGCTGTATGCGATGTTGAGCCTTGCGGCTATCGATTTAAGCGGCTCGGGCGTTGTGCGGTATATTTCGATTGCCTCGGCATATTTTTCGGAGCAGCGGCGGAGCACTTTTTTCCCGTTTGCCAGATGTGTCATGCCCATTTTCTTCCAGAGTGCGTTGTGGTGTTCCTTGAGGTAGGTGCGGAATACTTCGGGAATGAAGCCGAATTCTTTTGCTATTTCCTCGACCGATTGCGAGCCTGTCTTGAGCTTTTCGACCGCAGGGGCATATTTTTCGGCGACAGCTGGCCGGAAGGCTTTTAGTCCGCGGAGGGTGGTGCGGTCGGAGGCACCGGCGGGTATTGCGGCTCCGCGCCGTTCGAACATCAGTTTTTTGTGCCAGAGGCGCATGTGTGTGCGGAATGCGCTGAGGATATTCCCTGTTATGGCGCATATTTCTTTCATGGAGAGCGTAGTGGAGTGGTATAGCTCTACGGCCTCGGAGTATTTCAGGGAGTTGGCGGCACCGGATCTTCGTACGGCGCCGGTTCCGCCGGTTTTGCCAATCTGCGGCCTGTTTTTACCGTCGCGCCGTTTGGTTTCGCGCTCCGATACCAGGTTTCTGTGATACATGAGGAGATGTTGTTTGAGTCCGGAAAAAGAGACGTTGCAGGCTTCTGCTGCCTGGCCGATAGTCATGTCGGTAGACTGTAGCATTTCGATGGCGGCGGCGTAGGCCTCTGTCATGTGGGGGCGGGCTCCACGGTGGAAGTGGTCGGCGATTCCGCATCGGCGCCGTTCGTTTTCTCTCTGTTCAAGTATTTCGGGATAATGAACTTTCATATGGTTGGCGAGGGAGGATGCGTCGAGATTGTATAGGCGCGCAATCTGCGATATGTTGAGGTCTATGTATTGTTCGCTGTCGCAAGCCTCGACGGCATCGTGGTATTTCTCGCGGCTACGAGGTGTCTGGCCTTTGGCGCTATACATCTTTTTTTTGCGGTCGGATTCGGGAGCGAGCTCGTGGCGCAGGTACATGAGGTCGCGGTGGTGTCTCTGGAGATAGCTTGCAAATCCGGAGCGCGATACGCCGCATTGACGGCAGATTTCTGTTATGGTTTTGTCGGTGGTGCGGTAAAGTTGTAACGCGGTTCCGTATTTTTCCATGGTATTCAGGATTTTTTAAGATTCTTAATCCCTGAGAGACTCTACAGCTGCCTGTAGATGGCAGTGATATTGTCTATGAAGGTATCGATGGTGAAGAGTTTTTGCCAGCGTTCGCGGGCGTTGTGGCCGTAAGAATTCGGACCGTTGCTCTTTTCGGTGACTTTAATTATTGCTTCGGCAAGTCTGTGAGGCGAGCCGCACGGCGCGTTCAGACCCGAAATGCCATGGGCATTCACCCACGAAGTGCCCGAGCCCGGGATTTCGGTTGCCACAACAGGTGTTCCGGCCGACATGGCTTCAATCAGTACTATTCCGTAGGCCTCGGTGCGTTCTACAGATGGGAGGCAGAAAACAGAGGCGGCTTCCATGAGGGCGTTTCGCAATTCGTCGGTTATGCGGCCGGGCATGTAGACCTTGGACTCGAGGCCGTTGTCGGCAACCAGCTTGCGTAGCGGTTCATATAGCGGGCCGGAGCCGGCTATTACTACGGCATAGTCGTCTGGCAGGTAGCGGGCGGCGAGTATGAGATTGTCGAAGCCTTTGTAGGGAATCATGCGGCCTAAGGAGAAGACAATTTTTCGGTCGCCGGTGAGTTTGCGAGCTTCGGAGACGGCTTTACTGTCGGTTATGACAGGAGCTACGCCGATGGGCACACATTGGAGTTTGTCGGCAACGCGGCAGAGCTCGCGAGAGCCTTTGGCGTAGTTTGGAGATGTGCAGATGACGGTGTCTGCTCTGCGCAGGAGCCAGCACTGGAGAGGACGGTAGGCGTGGAGCAATATTTTCTGTCGCAGGATATCGGAATGCCAGTGGAGCACAACCTTGCCTTTATATCCACATAAGAATAAGGCCAGCGCTGCCATCGGGTCGGGATGATGGATATGGATTATGTCGTAGAGGTGAGCGATACGTCGCAGATGCGAGACCATGGCGGGCGCAATCATAGTGCCGCTGGCTTTGAGAAGAGAAGGAACAGCTGTGACACACCCGTATTCGTTGAGTCTGATTTCCTGCTTATTGTTGTCGGAACTGGCACATAGCATGTCGCACTCTATGCCTCGGGCCGAAAGCCCATGCGTCAAGTCGAACATCACCTTTTCAACACCGCCCAACACCGGCCAGAATTTCCCGATTTGGAGTATTTTCATAAAAAAATGAATTGCTAACTGTTTAGCAGACTTTGGTATAGTTGCAGATAGTCGTTATAGCGGTCTTCTTTTCTGAAATTAGCAAGAGCGAACTGCCTGCAAGCTTGTGTGAAAGCGTTTTTGCCGAGTGCTTCTATTTCTCTGACCGCGGAGAGGAGACCGTCGGTGTCGCCTTGCCCGACTATGCGGCCTGTGGCGTCGGTTATGGATTCGATACTGCCTCCTGTGCGGTATGTGACTACAGGTGTGCCGCAAGCGATGGCTTCGAGGTTGACGGTCGGATAATTATCCTGATATGTAGGATTGACGAAAACAGATGATACTGAATATAGCTCGGCGAGCATATCGATGTTCTCTGTGCGGCGTATCCATTTGATTGAGGCTGGAAGACGTCTGGCCGTTCGGTTGTCTATTCCGACGAGTACGATTGTCTCATCGGGGTTTAGTTTTTCGGAGAGTGCTATGAAGTCGTTGAGTCCTTTATCCGGACTCCATATACTTGCAAGACCGAGGATGATTTTTTTGTCGCTGTCGATTCCAAGGCGTTTTCGCATGGCGTTGCCGCTGCAGGGGCGGAATACCGAGGTGTCGATTCCGTTGTGTATAACCTGGAACTGATATTCTTTGAAGAATGAACTGGCCATTTCATTGCGCATCCATTCCGAGACTGGCACAATCACCATTCTGTCTTTGGGAATAGAGGTGAAGCTACGGTGTTTGTCGATGTAATTACGGCGAGAGCGGTCTATAATCAGGCTACGAGGAAATGCACCTCGCTGCGGACAGTTTCCGCATCCGGTCTTCCATCTATCGCATCCAATGGAAGAGTAATAGTAGCAGTGTCCTGTATAAAGCCAGCAGTCGTGGACTGTCCAGATTACTTTTACGTTGCTATTTTTGAGATAATCGAAAAAAATCGGGTAGTTCAGGAAATATCCGTGGATATTGTGGATATGGATTATGTCGGGTGATATTTCCCGAAGCTTTTCAACAAATGCACGGGTTGCGGAGCGTGAGCCAAGTCCATGTCGGTCGAGCGAGCGCGTGAGAAGGCCATGGAAGGCTGTGCTCCATTTGTCTCCGACAGGTATGATTTCTGTGGAGCATGGCCTTATGCCGTCGCGTCCTTTACCGTAGGCACACCAGTTGCGCCAGCCCTTGCTTTCGGCCAGTGCTCCAATTTCCTGCATGATACGTCCCGTAGATGTGCTTGTTCGCAAAACGGGGTTTATCTGCACTATTCGCCCTTTCTCGTTCATTAGTATATAAGTCTTTCGAAGAGCGATATCCACTGATTCATCACTCGCTCTTCGGAATATCGGTTGACGACTGCCGTGGCCGCCCGGCCCATCTGTTGCCGACGTTCATTGTCGGACATCAGCCTCAAAATTGCATCGGCAAATGAATCGAGGTCACCTTCCTTGATGATAATTCCGTCTGTATCGGGGGTAATGATGTCGCGTGGACCGCATTTATAGTCAAAAGTAACTACAGGCAATCCTGCCGACATGGCCTCAATCATTACCATAGGAAAGCCTTCGTAGTTGGAGGTCATGGCAAGAATGGAACTTTTGGCATACTCGCGGGGAATGTTTTCGGTAGGAGCATTGATTTTTGCGGAGTCGGTAAGTCCTTTTTCCACAATCATTGCATTTAACTTTTCGCGCCATTCGCCCTGGCCGAAAATGTCAAGGCTCCAGCCCTCGGATGCTTTGTCTTTTTTCACCAGTTCCCATATGCCGATGAGTCGGTCGAAACCTTTCTGAAAATCAAGACGTCCTACGGCAATGACACGCTTGGTTGCACAATCGCTTTTCAAAGGCATAGGCAGAGCTGCATTTGGAATAGCCGACATATTGGGCAGATTCCCCCAATAGTTCATGTCTTCTTCCGTGAGGACTACAAAACTGTCGAATTTACGGGCAAGTTTTTCGTCCTGACGGCTGCGATATCTGTCGATGAGCCCGATGAGTCCATTGCGGCCATACTGAATTCGAAAATAGCGGTTGAAGTGCAGTTCGAGCACTTTTTTGCTTCCATCTTTTATTTCTGGTATAAAAGAGGATTCCGAAGGATAAAGCGATACGGTGATGTCGGCGTTTTCGCGCATGAGCAGTTCCGTCAGCCGACGGCGATGCAATTTGCGCTTGTGCAGATATGAGGGAATTCTTTTATATAGAGGTTTGTCATTGTCTAAAGAATAGTTGATGTTGAGGTCAATCATTCTGACGCTCTCAGGAAAATTATAGAATGGAGGTCGGAACTGCTGGTCTGTCGTGACCACAACCACTTCATGTCCAGCCTCGCTCAGCCACTTAACCTTATTGAGCAATACACGCTCCATCCCTCCTGGATTATACAGAGAGCAATGACAATATACAACCTTCATCTGGAGTGTAAATAACAAAGAGTCTTCTTTTTCTCTAATGAGTCGGATTTAGGAATCCATAGCAACAAAGCGTAGATTGGGAATATGTCCGAAGAAACTTTACACCACCCTATAAAATTTATAGCAAGTATAAGCCAAAATATAATACTGCATTTACGATTATTAATAGAGCATTGGTACGCACAATTAACAAAAAAACCGATGAATACAGATAAAAATAAAATGCCTCCATAGAACACCAAACGGCAATAACCGATATCGGTACCCATATAAAAGTTATCAGTGAAGCTTTGCCCAATATAAAATGGATTACTCTGTAGTGGATTATTGAAATATCCGTCGCCGATAAGCCAAGTGTGCAAATTGTCAGGCCAAAACCACATGCTCATCATCATATCGTTGGAGTGCACTTCCCATCTCCCTTTTTCGATAAGTGAGAAGAAACCTTCGAAACCGAAGCGCAGGTTATTGTGGAATCCTTCATTAGTGTTGTATAAATACAAAGTAAGCGGTAATATAATAAAACAGCATAAAATAACACTGATTATGAAATACCTATAGTTACGATTTCCGCTCTTGCTATGTATGATAGGATATAAGAACCATAAAGCTATGGCCATACATACACCTACGGCAGTAGTTCGAGAAATCATTGCGCCTAAAACTCCTATAATCACGAATGCAATGAAATATAATGTAGATTCTGCGAACTTATTTATTCTACTAGATGGGTGTACTGCAAAATACGACAAAAGAATTAAAACCGTGCTGAATTTCAGACCGGCTACATCAAGTGCACATCCGATACCATAAAGACGATTGTCTGGTATTCCCATGAAGCCTTCAGAGACGACGAAACTTTTTACCCAATTGGCAATGACTTCATCATTATCTGTTAATTGTGAAATGAGGCATTGAATTACGCATACAACAATTAGAAAATTTGTGACGAGTCTTAGTGAGACATTGCCATAGGTTAATTCGATCATTTGTATTACTACATAGGCTGCAGAAAGCCATACCCATGCAGATACTACATATAGAACATAAGTATAATCAGATGTGCCGTTGATAATCACAGAA
The DNA here is from genome assembly GCA_910578035.1 of uncultured Muribaculaceae bacterium. Lineage (GTDB taxonomy): Bacteria > Bacteroidota > Bacteroidia > Bacteroidales > Muribaculaceae > CAG-873. The sequence goes on along the minus strand of CAJTOB010000030.1, from coordinate 15,335 downwards.
ACCAGACAGGCAAAAGATACACCTAAGGCCCACATTGTTACGTTCAACAAAGACCTGTTAATTTGTGCGTTTCTCAACTTGAAGCCTTGATATATATACAATAATAGGCCAATAAGCGAAAGAGCCAATTTTGTATTGATACTTGGCATTAGCGAACTGTTAAACGGAAAGAAAAACAGACTCGTTATTATAGTGATTATGATAGCTCCAATAGCTTTCATTTTCCGTAAACTAAACCGTAATATAAACGTATGACAACAATATAATGTAGCCAGACAATAGGTAGTAGATGCGAGGCTGCGCACCATTCTACAAATTTTATGCGTGTGTTGACGCCTTTGGTTTGCCAGATGTATTGATTTGACTCAGGGAACCATTTATGCCATCGGCGGTACGATGACATTTTGCCATCAAGAAGGAAGGGCCATTTCATTAACTGGCACAAGGCTGCGTTTTCTGCCTCGAGTCCAGATGTCGGGAATTTCAGGCTTATATACTCCCGAATCCGATCACAATTATATCGGAGCGAAGTCAGCTTTCTCTCATCCATTGTTCCAGTCATCTGGCCTTCGTTTTGTACATAGTTATAGAGGGCATCTTTCACAAAAACACAGCTTTGAGCATGAAGCGCTACCATTATCATCGTCAGGTCTTCGCCCATGGCATTGCCTTCGGGAAAACGGATATTGTTGTCCTTATATAGCGAAAGACGACACATCTTGTTCCATACGTTGTATTTCATGGAACCTCGAAGCATGCCACGTACGGCATCAATAGGTTCTGAGAACAATGGTTGTGATATAATCTTTTTTTTATCCGTGAAAGTGATATAATAGTTGCACCAAGCGAAATCGGCATTGTTTTTTGAAACTGCCTTATAGAGAAGTTCGAGCATTCGAGGCTCAGCAAAGTCATCTCCGTCTATGTGGACTATATATTCTCCGTTGGCAGCATCTAAACCTGTATTTCGGGCAGCTGGAAGGCCTTTGTTCACTTCATGAGTGACAATTCTTATGATCCCGGGATAGTCGGGATATGATTCTATGGTCTCATTAAGTACGTCTATGCTCCTGTCTTTGGAGGCATCGTTGATAAAAATCAACTCAACACTTTCCTTCATTGTTTGATTGAGAAGGCTCTCAGCGCAGCGTCCGATAAATTTCTCAACTCCATAGATGGGAACAAGAACCGAGATTTTCGGGTTGACAATCATTCCTGTTTAAGTGTTAGATTGTTTTTGATGGCACCTCCAAGGTCTTCGGATTCAAGCGATTTATATAAATCGCTTTTATTTGCTTTATAGACAAACCCAAATAGTATTCGATAGAATGGGAAGAAGATACTTTTAGGGGAATGTTTCAATATGCGACGATAACTTAGTTTCTTGAAAGATTCTATATCGAGGAAAGATTCTTTATCGAGTTTATATGCTTGGAGAGCCTTGTCAAAAACACCAGGGCGCATAGTACGCACATGTTTCCAGAAATACCCTATGAATGTTATCCTTTTATATGGATTAACAAATTCTTCGGCAACACAATAACTATCATTGTGATTGTAATTATCTGAAAAAAATTTCTTGAATTTAACCTTGTTGCTCATTTTAAACATGACAGTATCTCCAACGCCGTTGAAAGGAGCCAGCAATAAAAGAATATCCGATGGATGGCCCATTGAGACCAGAGTTTTGTCAGTTTCCATTACATTTATCCCCGATAAAGCCATACATGCTTTATCGTGAGAGAAGGAATACTTGGCATATTCAATATAAGCAGGATAAGCTATTTTTAATAGGCATGTTGGCATCATTGGCAACACCATACCGCTTTTTAGCGACAATATTCTATATATAGAAAGATAAAATTGGAATATTTTACCAGCCCAAACTTTGGCAGTAATCGGCATCGGCTCGCAGTTGCGCATAAAGTCGCACCATTCCTTAAGTTTGGCGGTAAAGTATACCTGATCGGCATCAATCTTCATCGCATATTCTGCTGTAACTTTCGACAATGCAAAATTGCTATAGCTGCTGAAAAGATGAGGATTATCTTCAGGTAAAACTTTAATCTCGTCAAATTCTTGTCGATTAAGATTAAATGCCCTTACTTCATATGGATATTCGTAGGCATGGATCTTATCGGGATATTTTAGCACCATTTTTTCGATTTCTTCGGCGCTGTTGTCGGTGCAGTCGTTGTACACTACAATAAGTTCGTCGAGTGCATCGATACACGATTCTATACAATTATTGATAAATGTACCCTCATTTTTGACTCGCATTATGCCAGCAACTCTCTTCTTCATCGCTTTAGGTCAGGATTAAAGGTTTTGAGGATATAATAGTGGACGGTACCAAGGAGGTCGAAAATTATTTCTTTGGTACGTACGGACAATGGTGTGTACTTATGTCTGCCCGACCGCCATTCATCCACATATTTATATGGTATTTTTTTTCGGTAATCGTCTGCCCCGCAGAATGCATGAATTGTGGGATTCTTGATTTTGAGGGCTGCATCAAATTTGGCAAGCAGTTCACGCGATTCTTTCTGATGTTCGATGAGATGATAACGATACATGCCGAGCGACTGCTTTGCAAGCTGTTCGTTAGCAAAACGCTTTGCCCAAGGCTCCAAGGTAAGACCGTCGAGACTATCTAGTAGTGTATGTAGGCACTGGAAGAGTTGAGGGAGGCGTTTGCGGAAGATTTCGGGATCCATGGTCTGGCCTTCACGCCCCATCAGGTACATATATACAGAACGATTGAAATAGTAAAGTGTCGACATTTGCGTCATAGGGGCATAGCACCATTCCATGTCTGTGTATGATATGCCTTCGGTCTGACGATAGCCCATATCTTTAAGTATAGACGTGCGGTAGGTCAGAGCCGGAAGCAGGAGCGTACTGAACGATTCTTCGCTATATATATCGGCAATATTCACAGTTTTGCCAGCAGGGAAGGTGTATGAGAAATTCTCGTGCTTACCACCGATATACACTTTCTGATAATCGTTGACAACAACATCGACATCAACTGCTTCGAGACAATCAACAAGGGCCTCGAAAGCCTCAGTATCGACAGAGTCGTCAGCATCGAGAATTTTTATATATTTACCGGTTGCGGCCTTAAGGCCGGCGTTGATACATGAACCGTAATTGCCGTTTTTCTTGTCAATGATAATAAAAGTATCGGGGTAGTGGCGTTCGAAATCGCGAGCTATTGATAATGTATTGTCCTTGCTGCCGTCGTTTACGACTATAACTTCAAGACGTTCGGGCCTTTTGGTAATAACGAGCGACCTAAGGTCTTTCTTAAGCAAGGCTTCCATGTTATAGGACGGAACTATTATTGATAAAATCTTTTTCATATCGTGGAGACGCGAGGCAGTATATAAGTCAGTCCTTTTTGACACATGGTTAAAATCTGTTTGAAAACATAAGAAGCAATTATTGACGTCACCAATGAGGCAATAATAAGTGTTAGACCTGTCATACTATAGGCAATTCTCAGATGGCCTATCACTATGCCGTGGACAAGGTATAATTCAAATGATATATCGCTAAAAAAACATATCAGTTTGTTCTCTGCAAAGCGTTTAACATCAAGACGAATCATGATGTTTACCAATAGCAGGGGCAACAATGAATATGCCAATACTATGCTTATATGGCTACTAAACAGGGCTGACAGTCCAATCAGTAGGCCAAAAATAAGGAGCGAGCATGTGGTAATGATGATATATCTCTTCTTTCCGTCAATAAACTTTCTGATATACGCTTCAAAATGGCAATAGATAGCTCCGACAGAAAAAGCCATAGGTGTTGCCCACCAGTTGCGGGCATAACCCATATAACTTGTAAATATGACTAGCGATAGAGGTGCGAAAATGAGTATCGATAGGCGGAGTGGGGTGTTCTTTACATTGCCTGCGGCCATAAATATTAGATAGCAATATATCAAGGCATATATAAACCAGTCATTTATGAATAGCCATGGACCCATGGGACAACTCAGCCGTTCGATAATTGTGTAATGACCCCAAGGTTGCTGTAAGCATAAACTAAGGCAAAAGGCTAATGCATACGGCAACGCAAGCTTTACGAGAATCTTATCTGTAAAGAAACCATTTAGATAGTTGAGACGCTTGTTTTGTGAATATGTCAAGCCGTATCCGGAAATAAAAAAGAATATACCGACGATAAGCGGCCCCCAGCGTTCTAATTCGGAGAGGTATATAGTTTCGCCATGCAGGTGGTGTAAAACGATTCCAATCGCAAGGATGGGCTTCAATATAGTTACTATGTCTTTACTGAATGGTCCGGCTATCGGTGTCTTAAGCCCAAAGAAAAAAAGTAGCGATATAATGATTGCGAATAAAATCATTGCTATTGTGAGTTGAGCTTTGCCAGCTCCCGTGCTTCTTTGATATTGTCTTCAATTGAGCAATACGTCCAGCTGCCATAGCGTCCGATTGAATAGATATCTAATTCGGCAAGCTGTTCCTTTTTTTGGGCTACATCGCGGCGTGAAGATTCGCTTATATGCACATATGCAGGATTCATGACAATACTTTCGTAGTCGACAACTTTTTGGTTGTCATCTACTATACCTGCTAGTTTCAGGTCTTCGAGAACTCTTGGCAGCCAATTATCGGCATTGATTACGGCGTTTTTGTCAAAGCCCAATTCAATATATAGCGACATGCGGTTGCTTCCGAGTATATTGTCGTAAAAACCAACACGGTAGAAACAATATTCTTTATCTGGAAAATAGAGCCAATGATCTGTTATATTTGTTCCTTTGCGGTCGAAGCCAATGTTGAATACCAATACCTGATTCCAACTATAGACTGCTGGGTCATATTCCACACTGGCACGGTCGAGAAGCCTGACAAAAGGCATTGTAGATATAAGTCTATCGTAGTGAAGGCGCAGACCGTTTGACAGCACTACCTCTTTTGCGTTTACGTCAATGGCGGTCACGTTGCTTGATGTGTGAATTTTCTTCGAATTAATATGCCTTAAGATCTGGTTGATATATATTATCGCGCCTTCGCGTGGATAGACAAACGATCCGTTGTAAGACGTGTTTGTGGCATGGCGAAAATTGCGCACTATCTCTTCTTTTTCAGCATAGGGGAAAAATCGGCCCATGGCATTGCTGTCGAGATTGTCGAGATTGGTTGCGTAGAGTTTTGTATTATATGGAATAAGGAATTTTTCGGCGATAGACTTACCAAATTTGGCATAAAGCATTTCCTTGAAAGACTGGTAGTCATTTCCCCCAGATTGAAACAAATCAACAAGACAATCGATAAATTCGTTCTTGTCAAGCTGATGTATATTCTTCTGAAATGGGAAGTCTATGAGCCTGTCATTGTATTTGATACGAGTGCATTTGTCGACATTAACCATGGCATCGGGTGTAATGCCGGCCATAAGCAGCTCTTTTATATGTGCGTCTTGGAAATGAAAGAAGTGCCCGGAGTAATCCCATACGAAGCCGTTGCGACGTGTAGTGCGGCAGTATCCACCTACGGTATCGTCCTTTTCGAGAATCACATAGTCTCCGCCATGGAACATTGCATAGCTTAGTCCGCTGACACCAGCCCCTATTATTATATCCATATTTATTACAATTTTATTTCAAGGCAAGGTGCAACTTCAAAATAGCCTTCGAAAATATTCCGGTTTTATCATATCTGAGTACGCCTTTTATAAAACCGAAAAGTTCTAAGTTGTCGTATTCATCACATATTAACTCTTTCAAGTCGTGAAAGAGTCGTTCTCTATTTTCTCCATCGGCCTTGTAATATTTTATCAAAGACGTTCTATATTCGTTGATAAAATAATTCCTAAAGGCACTCCCGCGCTCAAAACCAAGTTTTTTAATATTAGCATAGGTGCTACTTGAAAAATCAGGTGAACACTTACAATTAGTGTACTTATCTGTTTTAGAAACCTGATAATAATAACCTATTACATCATACATTATGATTTTATCATCAGGTCTTAGAAAATCGAGAAAGAATTTCTCATCTTCGCGATAAGTCAGCTTTGTGTCAAACGAGGTTTTACGTTCTCTCAGGTACTTGCCGTTAAAAACCTTGATTGGTAACCAGCCAAGCATACCTTTAAGAAAGATTGTAGATAAGACATCACACAAATTGCCTTCGCTAGCGTTTCTATATTCTTGTTTAAATTCTATTTCGTTAATACAATCATTCTTTTGCAAGAATTTAATAAGCCCTTGACAAATGACCGTTTTATCTGAGTTTTCATCTACCCGATAGTTTTGTAGCCATTTCGGAGCAACAAAGTCATCAGCGTCAGCAAAAGCAATCCATTTACCTCTGGCATTTTGGAGGCCCATATTTCTGGCCGAACTTGCTCCGCCGTTGGGTTTATGGAAGACATGGATACGAGGATCCAGGCCTGTGTATTGGTCGCATATTGCGCCACTGCCGTCAGTTGAGCCATCATTGATAAGCAATAGTTCGAAATCAGAATATGTCTGAGCCAATATAGAGTCGACACAACGTCGCAGCCATCTCTCTGCGTTGTAAACTGGTACTATTACAGATATCTTTGGTCCATTCATTTTTTGAGGGCGTTTTTGAGCCAGGTGAAGGAGTGTTCTCGCAGAGCGTTATGGCGTCGGTGTACAGGGGTATAGTCAATATCGGCAATGAGTTCGTCGCGTCGGGATGTGAAGTCGTCAAGCTTGTTGATAAGCCTGTGCGTGAGGCCAAATTCTTCTAAAAGTGATACGAAACGGCCTAGACCGCGCTCTGCATTTGCAATGGCGATAAATGGCTTGCCGAAGATGATAGAGAACACGCACCCATGGAACGAGTCTGTGACAACGTAGTCGGCATCTGCAAAGTTTGCCAGCCATTGCGACATCGTGGCCATGGCTCCGGAACGTACTTCAATATTTATCTTGTTGGCGGGCAAATCTTTTTCTGTTGCTATTTGTGCTATAATAGTCGATTTGTCGTTGTTGGAGTCAAGTATATATGATGCGATATAGGGTGTTCGATGGTGGTCGTTAGGCTTGATGAGGCGTTCATAGTCTGCCGATGACAGCAGGAGGGTCGGGTCTAATACTTTCTCAACTTGTTCACGTCCGAAGTCGTGTTGTATTATGCCGATGCCTTCTGTCTCGCGAACCGATACGGAATCGAATAGGCTAAGTAAGCGGAGGCACTCAGGCATCTTTTCGCTTGATATATAGTCGTGCTCTTTGCCGAATGAGGCTGCGTATGCTATGCGTTTGCGAGTGTCGTCCGCTGGCAGGAAATCAAGGAAGAACGACAAGATATTGGGAGAATATTCCTCTCGCCATACCTGGTCGCTGCCAACAATGAATGCATCATAGCGACGTTTGTCTACAAATTTTGCTAAGTCGACACTTACGTCAAGGAGCTTTGTTTTACGAATACATTTTATAAATTCGTTGTCAACATATTGAGGCGCAGAAGGATTATATCGAGGATTGAGTACAGAATGAAGATATACATCGCTTCGATTAAGCAAATATTTCTTTATTACGCATTTTGCGAAGCTAAGACAGCGCATGGCTATAAGCCTGGCATTCGGCTTGCTGTGAGCTGTGAGGAAAATCATCTCCGGCTGATGCCCCATTCGCCTTAGCACCTGCTGAAGCGCCCAATTCTGTATGATACCGCCATAATTGTAATACAATGGCTGCGTCAATATCCCGATTTTCATATCTTTATTTCTCCCTAAGGATACGGACAATTTTTTTGCCCTTCTCGCCCAAGATGTGGCCGGCCATGCCTTTTACAACTGAGCGGACGCCTTGCGATGTAGGTTCCTCGCGCGGTTTAAGGTTGAGCATCGTTTCGATGGCATCGCTTTCGTCTTGCGAATCGGTGAATATTTCAAATACCATCGGATATTCTTTGTGGTCTGGTGAGAAAAATATTCTTGCTTTTTCAAGATATTCTTCTTTGCTTGATGCGCTCAGATATTCGTAGCCAAGATTAGTTGTAAAGTCACGAACAAGCTTTGGAGATTTGTTGCCATAATGTCCGGCTGCCGCTATATATGAATCGGCATCTTTTCCGAACATATGTCCTGGATGGTCGAAGTTGGTGAACTCGGTTCCACGACCGTTGTTAATTAGCATTATGCGTAGGTTCTTACCGACGTGACGATTGCCCAGTGAGTTGAGATCATAGAAAAATGCGAGATCGCCCAGTACACAAAAGCACAATTTATCAGGGGAGGCTAATGAGGCGCCAATGACTGTTGAAAGGATTCCATCAATCCCAAAACCTCCGACATTGCACGATGTCTGCACGCTCTTTGGATAGTTGAAAAAATTCCACGACCTTAAAGAATTCAGAATGCCAAGATGCAGTATGGAGTTTTCAGGAATCAATTTTGATGATTGCCATGCAATCCAAGGGTTGGAGAAAGGAAGAGATTGTGGTATCAGTGCTTCGATTTCAGCCTCTTCCGCCAGGCAATTCTGCAACATATTGTTCTTCGATGAGCCTTTTTTGCTGTAGTGACTGAAGAATTTCGCTTCTGACATCTCAAACACATAGCGCAGTTTGTGAAAAAAATCTCGGATTTCTCCGTCTTCTGATATTCGCCACACTTCTTTTCCACTAATCCCCATAGTGTAGTAATCGCCCGAAATCTCACCGATATGGATTAATGTATCGATATCTCGAAGACTTGTCTGGCCTCCTTGTGCAGCGATTAGCGATGAATTGACTCCATATCTGCCGTAATAGCCACTTGTCGTATCGCCCATTACAACGGCATCATATGTGGCGCAAAAAGCGTCAATGGAATCTACAAGCTCTTTCGACATAGTTCTATGGCTTCCCACGAAAACGGCAGTTCGTCCTTTGGGAAATTCCGGAAAATTGTCGATTGGAGTTATTCGGTCAATTACACGTTCTTTTGGTAGTTCCTTTACAGAATAATCGCGTGAATATAGAGATGTCAAGTCTATTTGAACTGGACCTCCGCCATGACGTTTTAATTCTAAAAGAGCAGTATTGATTAAAACATTTGCATTCCAATGCTCAATATCGGAGTTGATGGGCCGAATATATGCACTGAATCTATATGTATCTTTTGGCTGATTGCTACGATCAAGAACTTGTGGTATAAGTTGACCGTAGTTCAACGAAGCTCCATTATTGCTTGTAATCGCTAAAATGGGTAATTTACGATAATAAGCTTCTGTAATTCCTGGTAAATAATTTCTTGAGGAAGTTGCACCTGTACAAGAAATTGCAACAGGTTCGTTGTATTCTGCTGCTAATCCGCAAGCTAAATAAGCTGCGGAACGTTCGTCTGCACATGAATATAATTTAAAAAAAACATCTTGCTGAATGCTTCCTATTAATGAAAGGTTTGTTGCACCTGGTGAGGCAACAACATACTTAATACCATGAGCTTTCATTAAAGCAATAAGCACAAGGCAGGCGAGATCATTATTATAATTCATCGTGTTATATTTCGAATGAAGTTTTAATATCGTCAAGTGTTATTATACCGGCACCTCCTGTCATAAAGATCGTATCTCCAATAATAGCACTACTTAAAGGACTTATTAAAATTACGGCCATATTAGCAATTTCTTCAGGCAAAATGTATCTTCCGAGTGGCGAATTGGGCAGAGACAATGACTTTGGATTATTATCATTTAACAACATCGGAGTCGCTGTTGGACCTGGGGCCAAGCCGTTTACAGTGATACCATAAGGTATTAGTGCTTTTGCTAGGCCTAATGTTAATCCATTGATTCCCCACTTTGATAAATTGTAAGCAGATATCGCTGGCCTTAATGAAGAACTCGATGATATATTTAAAATGTTTCCGTGTATTTTATTAGAAATTAGATGTTTTGCGAAGAGTTGAGAGAGAAAGAAAGATCCTTTTAGATTTGTAGATATAATTTTATCAAATTCTTTTGGAGTTACATAAGGCATAAACCCACCGCAAACACCTGCATTATTAATCAAGGTGTCTAGATTATTCCATTGTTTGTCTTTTAATATAGTTGCTAACCCAACTTCCAAATCAACATCATTTGATATATCCATGACATATCCCATGATTGAAGAAGTAGAGTTTGTCGATTCCTCTAAGTTATGGACTGCTTTATTTACTCTTTCTTTATTTCTACCCGTTATTACTACGGCAGCCCCTGCATTGATACAAGCTTTTGCAATAGCAAATCCAATACCACTTGTACCTCCAGTAATCAAGACCTTTCTGTTATTTAATAACAACGAAGGGCTAAGTGTTATGTTTTCTACTATAATTGGGGTTGGGATTGATTTTGGAAATATCCTATTACAAATTTTTTTTAAAAACCTCATGTGAACTGATTGTGTCTGGCGAAATTTAATTTAGATAATAATTTTTCTTTTATAAATTTTTGTTCGCCATTTGTCAATCCAATAAAATAAGTTGAGATAGATATCCATACAATAGATAAAAATGTAATAATTATTAGTCTGAATATATCATTTGGCATTATTAAGTAAATAGTTAAAGGGCATATAAATGCTATTAATGTGGTTAAAAAACATGGAACAACAACTTTATTAAAAAAATAAATTGGTTTGAATTCTATTAGTTTTTTTGCAAACAAAATTTTAATCCATATAAGAAATGTATATACTACCATATATATATAATATGTAGCAAATATATTGCAGCCAAACTTATAGGCAATATATGTAAATGGAAATACTAAACATCCTATTAAAGTTGTTACGATTTCATATTTGCGAATATTCCCGGTAGCCAATATGGCCGTAAGTAATGGTTGCGCTGATGTCGTGAGAATCGCACAAATAAGAGACAATTTCAAGAATACGGCAGAATCTTCTGGAACTTCAACAAGCCATATTGATAGTACCGTTTGAGCCTCAAACCATAATGGAATGGCGAATAATAGGGTCAGAAAATAAGCGAATTTCGTACCTCTGCATATAAGTGAAAAAAGGTAATCTTTATCTCCGGCTGCATAAGATTTTGTAATCTGGGGATTGAGAGCCGTCATAAAATTGCCGACGAATCCCATTACGGCACCTTCTATCTGGGCTGCAACTCCGCGGGCTGCATTGTAGATTACCCCAAAAAACATATTAATGAGAATGTTGACCCCCTGAGTGTTGAATATCCATGCTGTGTTGCCCAAAAAGCCCCACCATGCGAAACCTGTCATTTCCTTTGCCAGTTTTTTGTCAAATGTTGTCCTCTCATAGTGACATTCTTCGAAATTTTTCACACAATAAATTCCGTAGATTATACGCATGATTATTCCGACAAAGACATTTAAGACTGCAAAGGTTATTAGTTTATCAAATGGAGATATGAAAATTGCATAAGCCGTCAATAGCTTTAATGAAACGTCCAATATTGTCATGTAGGCAAAAACGTTCATTCGTTCGTGCGCTATGAGGCATGCGTTGTATGGTATGTTTATGAGTGCTATAAAAAACGATATCAACGAACATTGAAATACCCAATGGGTGGCAATCAATCGATCTGAAGGAATGTTCAGTTTCTGATTAATAAACCAGATGCCGCAGGATTCGGCTAAAATGAGTATTATAATCCCGATGAATATCTGGATATTTATGCTCATCGAAAACACCTTACGAAGTTTCTCTTTGTTTTCTTCGCCAAGCGCATATGTCAAAAAACGACTTATGGAGCCGGATAAAGAGCCGGATATAATCGAAAACATGCCGACGACTCCACCGACAACATTATTGATTCCATAATTGTCAACGCCGAGAGCTTCGAGCACAATTCGACTCGTGAAGAGACTTATTAGCATCATCACGATTGTCCGCAAGTAGAGCAATGCCGTATTGCGAGCTACGCGTTTTGTGTTTTCAATATGTTTTTCGACCATTTATTTTTTAATGCGCAAAGCTACTGTTGAGGCATCATTTTGTCAGGCCTTGTTTGATGTCAAAACCGTTGCCTATGAGAAACACTATGTTCATTGTATTTGCAGCTTAGTTGCGCTGAAATAGGCGTTTGAGGAGAGACGGACGATTGGTTTCTGAGGCTGTAGCCGATGTGTTGCCGCTTATCATGCGGTAGATTTCGGGCCAGGAGGGTAAGGTGCCGAGGTTGCGATCGTCTATGTATATGTCGGCGGTCACTTTGCGGCAGCCCTGGTTGGAGGCTGTGGGAGAGGGGAGCTCCTCAGGATAGTTTGAGTTTATGGCATAGAATGTCAGTCCTCTTTCTGCGCACCAGTCGATGGCTTGTTCCAGTAGGGCGCCTTCTCTTACTGTCCATAGTATGAGGTGCATGTCGGGGCGTTCTTTCTGGAGTTGGCGCAAGGTGGCTGTTGCGAATGGAAGTTCTTTGCCGATGGCCGGATAACGGTGCTCGACGATTGTGCCGTCGAAATCTACAGCTATAGTCATTTGTTAAACTGAATATATTCGGGGTACACTTCTACGGCTGCTGTTATGAAGCCGGGAATTTCAACAATGATTCGTCGTTTTTTTGAGCCTCGTGATGAGAGAAGTTTACCGGAATAGCCGTCGAGCGGGCCTCCTACGACGCTTATTTCTTTACCATACATATCGGCTTTTATTTCCTCTGGCAGATAGTAGCGGATGTTGTCGGCCTTGTTCACGGTGTCGATGAACAGTTCCATGTCTTTGTCGCGCACTACCATCGGCTCGTTGATTGAGTGTCCTATATTGTAGCGGTATTGTAGTGTGCCTGTTCGGGATATTATCTTATCGAGTTCCTCTTTGGTGGAGTGCACAAATAATAGGTTTGGAATTATTGGGACTTGTTTCCTTGTTCGTTTACCCGATTGTATTACGATTTTCCATTTTAGCGGGGTGAAAACTTCGAAATCAAGGTTTCGGAGTTCGATGTAGCCCGGTGAATTAGAGTTGTGTCGTTTGAGGTCGCGTAAAACGTACCATTTTTTTTGTTTTTCTGGCATACTTGAGTTAAGGGCAAATCTTCAAATCCTGCCAAGTTCTATAAAATGCTAAAAACCTGGCAGTTGTGTAGAAAAATTATAAAGTTGGGAAGCGATTCCCAAAACGATAAATCAGCTTTTCCCATACAAAGAAAAAGGTTCGAGCTAAGCTAAATTAATATCAGTCTCTCCGCAAGAGACTGACACGAGGTGCTAAATCATTATATGTCAATCATATCATCTAAAAAAATCTATGTTTTATATAACATTGGTTACGAGATATGGTAGAAATGTTTGGCATTTTCGATGCCAATCGAAAAAAATGACATGAAATGTGATTATATCCAATATATTTAGTATCTTTGCATTCAGAAATGTCAGTCTCTTGCGGAGAGATTTATGCGTCTCGAAATCAACAGACGTGTCAGTCTCTTGCGGAGAGAATTCATATATAATTTTTATGTGAAATTCCCGGCCTGTTTCAATGATAGTTTATCATTTTTCTTGTTGCCGTCAAAAGATTTTATTTTCTGAGGTTAATACTTGTTGTCGGGGCTGCCTTGGTTCGCTACATTGTCATAAGTTTCATTATTTTACTGTTTGCCCGGTCTACCGACGATGTGTCAAGAGTGCTTAAATATATTCGGGTGGTTGTTTCCGAATCATGCCCCATGGCATCGCTGATGGTGGATATCGGTATGTTGTTGCTTCTTGCAATGCTTGCCCAAGCATGGCGGGCTACATACATTGTCAATTTCGTTTCAAGACCTATTAATTCGCCGATTTTCTTTAAATTCCGATTCACTCTGTGATATGAGTTCTGATATTGCTGCTCGATGTCTTCTGTATCGTCTGTTATTATAGGTAGCAGATATGCCGACATGCATTCGCCCATGCTCTCCATTGTTTTTCTGGTCTGAGCTTCCACCTTTACTTGTATTAGCTGGTGGGTTTTGCGTCTGCGATACCTTATCATTCCATTTTGTAAATCGCTCTTTTTCAGGAATGCAATGTCTACAAACGACATTCCGCGCGTATAGAACGAGAACATGAACACATTTCTGGCGAAGTCGAGAAATGGCGACTCGCTAAGGTCGATGTCCCTTATTCGGCATATCGTTTTTAGGGATATGGCGCGCTTAACGGTCTTGTCGACACCCATATACACGTGCTTGAATGGATTTGGACACAGACTGAACCCGTGCTCGGCCGCTTTATTGGCTATGGAGCGCAGATTGCGCATATAATAAGAAGTGGAGTTGCGGCACAATCCTCGTTCAAGCAAAAACTCCTCATAGCCAAGAATCAGGGTGGAATTGAACTCTTGCCAAGGGATATCCTCGTGCTCAATGTATTTTGCCAGGCTCGAGATGGTGGCTGAAAACCGTTTGGCCATCTTGCCTTTGCCAATCTTTTTCATTTTCTCAATGAGACTGTGGGCAAAAGACATGAATCCTATTATAGTTCCCGGATCGTTGAAGGATGATATTATGTCTTCCGTCGAATAGACTTCTCCGGAGGCATTATATCTTTTTACGATTGATGTCAGGCGCGTTATGTCGTGATGCACGCCATCTTTGATGGAATTCAGATAGGCACAACGAGCCTCTCCGCAGTCTGGCGGAATAATGATGTCATATCCGTTCCATTCCGAACTTTTGATGCGGAAGTCTGTTGAAATCTGTCGGGTCAGACGCCGATGTATAATCTGGTAGAACAGACTTCCATCTTTTTGGGCCGAGTGTGGCCTGAATTTAACTTTTATTGATGCCATAATTTGAGTTTTGGTTTTTAGGCTTTGTACTCAATTATGGAATCAACGCGTACTTTCTATATAGAGTACCCCTCAACTCATTTTTTTATTCTGGCTTGAGGTTTGGTGTTGCAGTGGATCACAAGGGAGACTGTAAGTGTTTTTTTGTGAATTATGTTTGAAATATAGTCTCGCCCGATATTTTGTGGCTAAAATAACCAATAAATTCTCCGGAATGGCTGTTGAAATGTGAATGAAAGTTAAATCGATGTTGTAAAACACATTTTTTTGTCAAAATATTTGGTGAGAAAAGAAAAAGGCTCTACCTTTGCACTCGCTTTCGGGAAGCAAGCCCGGGCAGCCGCAAGAGAGCGGTTGAAAAGCAAAAAGATGTTAAAAGTTTAAACAAAATTTTGACATGAATGTTTTTCGCCTTAACTTTGCCGAGCTGTTTCGCCCCACAGGGCAAAGCGCAGAGAACATTGAAAAGTTTGACAACAGATACGAAAGTAGTACAAGAGAAACGGTAAATTAATTTCCGTCTCTGTCAATTCAAGCATAACGATCTATCCGGAGAGCGGGAGACACGCTTCGCAGCGCTTGTGAAAGGCAAAAATGAAA
>CAJTOB010000029.1 GCA_910578035.1 uncultured Muribaculaceae bacterium | reverse complement strand
GGGCGCGCAGAACGCGCGCCCCTACTGCTTTATATCATGACACAGCTATTAAGAGAAGGAGCCTGTCAGCCCAGCAGCCCGTCAGCCCAGCCGCCCAACAGCCCAGCCGCTTATAGCTGCCGTAGGGCGTAGGTGCGCTCGCGTAGGAAGGCTCCGAGTTCTTCGGGGGTGGCGCCGTGGGCGGCCTGTTCTGCGGGAGAGATGGGGGGGCCGACGCTGATGTGCATTTCGGTGCCGACCTTGCGGAATACCTCGGCGGGAAGGCGCAGCGAGCGTGCCGGCCAGCAGATATGGCCCAGGAGGTTGAACCACCAGCTGTTGCTTCCGTGGAAATATATGGGAATCACGGGCACTTTGGCGCGGTGGATAATCTGGAGGACAGACGGCTGCCAGGGGCGGTCCTGAAGGCCGTCGTGGAGGGTTGTCTTGCTCATGGCGCCTGCGGGGAAGAAGCCTACGGGGTGCCCTTCCTTGAGCTGGCGGAGGGCTGTCCGGATTCCGGCTACCGACACGGCGCGCTTGGCGGGGTCGGCGCTTGCCGACTGGTCTACGGCGATGAAATTGGGGCGCATTGCTGAGATTTTGTTCAGAATCATGTTTACCATGACCTTATACTCGGGTCTGTGCTGCGAAATGAGGTATATCAGTGCAATTCCGTCGAGGGCGCCGAAGGGGTGATTGCTCACGGTGATGAATGCGCCTTCGGGCAGATTGTCGAGCACTTCGCGGCCGTCGATACGCAGTTTTATTTTGAATTCCTCCAGAAGGAGACGGCGCACGAATTCAGGGCCGGGCGTGTCGCAGCATTTGGCATGGACGGCGTTTACCTTGTCGACCGAAAGGGCGTGCAGGAGCCAGTTGACAAGTTTGGGGTGGCCGTCGAGGGCAGGCGCGAGGGCTCGTATGTCGTCGTAGTTGAGTACGTCGGGGCGTATATCGTAGTTCTCCTTGTTATCCATGAATATAGCGGGTGTATTTTTCGACGAAACGTGCGAAAGGCCCGATTTTCATGAGCACGAACTCGAAGATGGCGAATCCGGCAAGGGCGCAGGCAATGCCGCATAGCACGTCGATGATGTAGTGATGAGAGCTGTAGACGGCGGTCCACCATATGCCGGCGGAAACTATCGCGAGCACGGCAATCCACACGGCCGAAGAGCGGCTTCGGATAGCGTAGATGAGCGCTACGGGCGTGTAGGCCGAATGGAGCGAGGGGAGAGCGGCGAATACGTTCGAGTTTCGGGCGTAGAGGCCGTTGAAAATGCCCAGGCCTGTTATTTGGTCGAAGCGGCCCAGACCGGCGACGTCGCCCGGAGTGCCCGGAACGGCCTCGAAGCCATGGAGCGCCACATACCACGGCGGTGCGGCCGGGTGAATGTAGTAGAATGTGAATCCGAGCAGATTGACGAGCAGGAAGACCATTGCGAAATGGAGGTATTGCCCTGTCTTGCCCGTGAAGTATAGCCACAGGCCGAAGACTATAGGCAGCGGCACCCAGCAGAGGTAGAAGATTCCGGCGGCGAAGTCGGCGGCGGCGCAGTGGTGTGCGGCAAAGAACTCGTTGGGTGTGAGGACGCCAGCTTCGGAGGCGATTCCGAAGAGCGACTTCTCGGTCTCGTAGAGGCCTTGCACGTCGACGGGGTTTACCATGTAGTTTGGCACGATGTTCATCCAGTCGTATGATATGCCGAAGATGAAGAACGGGGCCAATGCGACGACGAGGCGTCTCGTCGGGCCGCAGACGAAGAAAAGGGCGAAAATGAGCACTGCCATGACGATGTGCTCGGGGCGGAAGCCTATGAACAGAGCTGTCACGACGAGCCAGAGCGCCAGGGCGCCCGCGCACCACAACGACTCGTTCAGTAGTGGAGCCTTTGCTTTCATTTCTTCTTGCAGAGTTCGCGGCGGCAGTGCGATATGCGGGCGAAAGCCGTGAGATTGGCAAACACGGCTATAATACCCATCGCTACCACGAGGATAATGTTGGGGTCAAACGCAGACTGAGGCTCGATGCAGAGGCCGGTGATGCCGGCGGCGAGGGCTGCCACACTGGTGACAACGACGCGCTCGGGGCGCTGCATGAAGCCGATTTTACATTCGATATCGAGGCCTTCGGCGCGTGCGCGCACATAGCTCACCATGATGCTGCCGACCAGGGCGAAGAAGGTGACGACGGCGCCTGTCATGTCGCCGCAGCCTATGAGGTAGAAGGCGAGGCCGCCGAGGGTGAAGAGCTCGCAGTAGCGGTCGAGCACGGAGTCGTACATGGCGCCGAATGTCGACGACATTCCTCCGAGGCGTGCCACCTGGCCATCGAGCATATCGAAGAGCGAGAAACCGATGATGAGGGCGCCGGCGAGTGTGACGAGGCCGAAATCGGCTCCTCCGCCCTCGCTGGCCTTTATGCCGGCGGCAATCAGCACGACGGCCGCGGCAAGGTTGCCGAGCATGCCGATAGTGGTGACGATGTTGGGTGTGACGCCCATGCGGATAAGGAGGCGGACAAAGGGATTGATGACCGCGTATATGCCTTGCTGCAGGGCTCCGCGGGCCTGCGTGGCTTTAGTCTTTATTTCCATTTCCATATAGGAGTTTTTTTAAGGCCCATGTATTCGGCAGCGGCGATTGCATAGGGGTCGAAACTGCTGTCGCGGTAGACGAAGTAGCGCTGCAGGGCGAAGTTCCAGAACCACGACACGATGAGCGATACGAAAATTCGGGCTGCGGCATAGTATCCGTCGGGCCTGAAGCCTACGGTCTCGAGCCATGTCCAGTGCTGGAGGGTGAAATATACTGCCTGTGTGCCGAATGCGTTGAGCAGCAGGCTGCCAATCCACACGAGGGTGTATTTGACGGCTATGGCGCGCCAGTCGCAGCCCGAGGCGTGGAATGTGAAGCGGTAGTTTATCACGCAGTTGAGCACACCGCCGGCCACGGCGCCGATGGCGGTTGCAATCCAGGGCAGGAGGCCGGCCCAGGCAAAGAGGACGAATCCGAGGCCCATGTCGAGCCACGAAGCCGACTGGCTCGCTACAATCGAGCGGATATAGGTGAAGACGAGCGAGTCGCTGTTGAGTGCTTTATGTCCTATCTTTGACAGAGTTTTCATTATAGAATGAGAAGGTTAAGTCCGATAAGAATAGCGGCCGAATATATTCCGGCAAGAATATCGTCGGCCATCATGCCGTAGCCGCGGGGCAGACGCTCCATGCTGCGGATTCCGAGTGGTTTTACGATGTCGAAGAAGCGGAACAGGGCCAGCGATACGATAATTTCCCACCAGGGGCAGAGCGGTACTACGGGTAGGAGCGAAATCCACTGGCCGACGGTCTCGTCGACGCATGCCACAACGGGGTCGGGCCCCCAGTAGCGTTCCGATACGGAGCTGGCCCAGGTGCCGAGCACGGTGAAGACAAGCACGGCGAGGGCTGTCACAGCCACCGTCACAGCCGCCGGCGCCCAGATGTAGAGCGGCAGCCAGAGTATTATGGCGAGGATTGCGCCCCATGTGCCGGGGGCAACGGGCAGAAATCCGAATCCGAAAGAGGTCGCTATCAGTTTGGGAAATAGGGGGAAACGTCCGCCGTCGTCGGGTACCGCGGTCGATTTACGATATTTGTTCATCGTGCGGGGTGTTTTTTAATGGCGTTGATTATGAACCGTGCAATCTGAGGAGCGGCCTCCGCGCGGCAGGGGGCAAAGCTGGGCCAGTCTTTGAAGTCTACGATTGTGGCCTTGCCTTCGGCGTCGACAATGCAGTCGCCACCGTATATTTTGACGTCGAGCACATCTGCGGCGCGTTCGGCTATTGCCCGCATCTGTGCGGGGTCGAAAGCAGGCGATACGTCCTCGGGATTGCGGGGGAAGAACCAGTGGAAAAACTGTGTGCCGGCGATGCCGTAGAACTTCACCAGGTGGCCTTTGATGTGGCGGTTGATGACAGCGCGCTTGATTCCGCGCAGGAAGTATTCCTGAAGTATTTCCTGGGCTTCCTCGGGGTGACGGACGTATGTCACGTCTTCCTTGTGCATCGAGTGAGTGTCGGCGCGCTTGATCCAGCAAGAGCCGGCCTTGGCGGCGTTGAGCCGGTCGCGTATGGCCTCGTCGGTGTTCACAGTCCAGCTTTCGGGGTAGGGCAACCCCGAGCCGAGCAGAATGCGCGCCATTCTTTCGCGAATGCAGTTCTCGATGCCATAGCCGGAATTGATAACGAGTGCGCCGTCGTCTTCAAGGCGCTGCAGGCGCTCGATAGAGCGGTTTTCGCGGCACATGTTGATGATAATCCGTTCGTCGGCAGCGCCGGCGATGAACTGTTCTTCGTTGTATATGTTGACGATACAGCCGCGTTTACGCAGTTGCTCGGCTACGATATTGAAGATTGCCGCGTCGTTTCCTATATGGTTTGGCGAGAATGCGCCTGCGCGCATCACACCAGCTATCTTGATTTCGGCCATTTGGCGCTTATCTGATTGATTGGTCTGTAATTGAACTGCAAAAATAATAAAAATAGGCTAAAGCACCCCCATTTTTGCCCGAATTTCACATATTTTGGCGTTCTCTATTTTCTCCAGACTAAAAATTGTCGGATACTTGCAGGCTATAGTAGAGATGCAAGGTCGAAGTACATCACACGAGTGCGCTTGTCTTCGTCGTCGTTATTGAGAAACTGATAGTTGTTTTTGATATAGAATGGTATCGCATCTACATATGCGTCTACCGTAACAAATCTACATCCCGATTTATTGTTGATTATGAAGTAATCTTCTATGAATTCGAGAAGGTATGTTCCTATATTCTGGTGTTGAGCTGATTTAGCTATAGCAAGGCGCCCGATTTTGATTGCCGGGTAGCTCCTGAGCCTTTTTTCGTTTACGAATTTATGTTTTCTGAATCTGTTGAATTCGGTTTTGCTTTCGAAATCAGCAATGGAAACTTTGTCATTAGACAGGCTGAAGTAAGCTAATACTTCGGCGGTCTTTTTGTCTTCTACAACGTATGTCACCGCAAGTAATGCATTTTGATACAGAGCGGCTTCATTAATTAGAAAATCATTCAGGTCATCGTCATCGCAGTTGAACGCACTGATGTGGTCACCGACTTTCAGCCGGCGAACTTGACAACTTTCCTGAAACTCTTCGCGAGTCATGTCAGTCTACCATCATTTTCATGACGGCTTCGTAGGAGCGACGAATTTCAGCTCTTTTTTTAGGCGAGACTTTAGGGGGATTCTGCATTCGCTCTTCGAAGCGTCGTCCGTCTGATCCGTAAAGTATAGGGGTTTCTTTAATAGGTCTTGCCATGTGTGGTACTCCTTTGTTTTTTATTGGATTACAAAAATACAACAAAAAATCGACATAGGGAGTTGAATTTTGATAAAAATGCGGGGGAGCGTTGTGACATGGCGTAAGAAAAAAGCCCGGAGGGCCGGGCTTTTGTGGGAATCAGATTTGTTCTTCGACATTCCAGACGAAGGCGCGTAGGCCGAGCTTGGGGCGCTCTTCGTTGAAGGCCTTGAGTTTGGCGAGGACTATGGGCACACGGTGGTCTTCGACGACGGTGATTATGGCACCTGCCATCGAGGGCCACGCGTGTGAGCCGTAGTGGGGTTCGCCGTCGACGCTTCCGCGGCCTGTCACCTGCTCCCAGGCGGTGTATCCGCGGCAGTTGGAGCGTTCGAGCATGTCGACTATTCGTTCGTAGTGAGCCTGGTCGAAGGCTATGAATATGCTTTTCATTTTTTCAGGAGGGCTTTGCGGAGTTTTTTACGCTGGTTTTTCACACCCTTGCCGGCAAAGACGCAGTAGAGCACGGGCACGAAGAGAAGAGTGAGTATGGTCGAGAATGTGAGACCGCCGATGACGGCAGTGCCCATCGGGCGCCACATTTCGGCACCCTGGCCTGTACCGACGGCCATAGGCACCATGCCGAGAATGGTGGTGAGGGTTGTCATCACTACGGGGCGCAGACGCGACTCGCCGCCGTGGATTACGGCGCGGCGTATCGACATGCCTCGCTCGCGGTTGAGCGATATGTAGTCGATGAGCACGATACCGTTTTTCACCACAATACCGATAAGCATGATGGCGCCGATCATACTCATTACGTTGAGGGTGTGGCCGGAGAGCCAGAGTATGATGAACACGCCCGAGAATGCGAACAGGAGCGAGGTCATGATGATGCCCGGGTAGGTGTAGCTTTCGAACTGGGCCGCCATGACGATATATACCAGTATGATGATGAGCACGGCCAGAGTCAGAAGGTCGCGGAAGGAATCCTGCTGGTCTTCATAGCTGCCCGAGAGCTGGATGGATATGCCCTGAGGTATGTCCATCTTGTCGATGGCGGCCTGGGAGGCTTCTACGATTTTGCTCATTGGCACGCCGCCTTCGACGGTTGTCGATACGGTGACGATACGTTCGCGGTCTTTGCGCTCGATGGTCGGCGGGGTGAAGCGCTCCACGACCCGGCCGACGTCGCGCACGCGCACGCCCTGGCCGGCAGAGTTGTAGATGAGTATGTTCTCGATGTCCTCGAGCGATGTGCGGTGCTCGGGGGCATACATCACCTTGATGTCGTATTCCTCGCCGTCTTCGCGGAACTGCGACGCCAGCTGGCCGTTGATGCGGTTTCGCAGGGCGTTGGCGGCGGTGGAGAGGTTGAGGCCGTAGATGGCAAGCTTCTCGCGGTCGAAGTCGACCTGATATTCAGGCTGGTAGTCGGCTCGCGAAATGATGACGTCGGCAGCGCCGGGAATCTTGCGGAGGGCGTCCTGCATCATGCGGGCCACAGAGTCGGTCTCGGTGAAGTCGTAGCCGTATATTTCATAGTCGATGGTGGTCTGGCCGCCCATGCCCATACCGCCGGTGCTGACCTGTACCTTCTTGTACTCGGGGAACTGCTTGAGGTCCTCGCGCATAGACGAGGCAATCTCGCTGATGGTGCGCTCGCGGTCGCCGGGGTCGGTGAGGCGAATGTTCATGGATATGATGTGGGGGCCGTTGTCGCTGAGGTTTGCGAAGGTGTTGTCGCTCGAGGCGGTGCCGGTGGTGTAGTTCATCACCATTATTTCGGGATATTTCTCGCGCCAGAGGTTGACAAGGCGTTGGGTGACTTCTTTCGACACTTCCACACGGGTGCCGATAGGCGTCTCGAGGCTTATGCGCAGACGGCCGTCGTCGGCTGTGGGGAAGAACTCGGTGCCGACCTGCTTCATCAGGAAAATAGAGCCCACAAAGGTTGCCATACACAGCAGGAAGGTGACTGTCTTGTGGCCTACGACCCATTTGAGGAGCCGGCCATAGCCGCGGTCGAAGGCGTCGAGGCCGCGGTTTACGGGTGTGAAGAGGAGTGTGTAGAGTTTGCCGTGGTGGTTCACGCGGCGGAGCAGGAGGCTGCAGAGCATCGGCGTGAGCGAGAGGGCGCAGATGGTGGAGATTATCATCATGATGGTCACCATCCAGCCGAGCTGGCGGAAGAGCACGCCTGTCATGCCCGTGACGAGGGTGAGGGGGAAGAATACGGCGATAAGGGTCAGTGTCGAGGCGATAACCGACACGGCCACTTCGTTGGTGCCGTGGACGGCGGCCTGTTTGGGGTCGGAGCCGCGCTCGATGTGCGTCGTCACGTTCTCAAGCACCACGATGGCGTCGTCGACCACCATGCCGATAGATATCGACAGTGCCGACAGCGACACGATATTGAGCGTGTTGCCCGTGGCGTAGAGGTATATGAACGAGGCGATGAGCGATATAGGAATCGTGATTGTGATGATGAGTGTGGCGCGCCATCGTCCGAGGAAGAAGAACACCACGATAATCACGAACAGGAGTGCGTACATCACCGTTTCGACGAGCGAGTCGATGGTGTTGCGGATATTGTCGGAGGTGTCGACGATGATGCCGAGTTTCACGTCGGAAGGCAGGCGTTTCTGCAGCGTAGGCAGCATTTTGAGCACCTTGTCGGAAATCTGGACTGAGTTTGCACCGCTCTGCTTCTGGATTACAATCATGGCGCCCTGCTCGCCGTCGTTGTAGGTTTCCTGGGCGCGTTCTTCGAGGGTGTCGTCGATGCGGGCTACGTCGCGGAGGTAGATATTGCGGCCCTGGTAGGAGCCTACGACGATGTTTGCCATTTCGTCGCTCGATTTGAACTCGCCCTGCACGCGCAGCGAGTATGTGTCGGAGCCGATGTCGAATGAGCCGCCGGGAATGTTGCGGTTTTCGGCACCGATGATGGCGCCAATCTGCTCAATGCTCAGGTTGTAGGCTTCGAGGCGCGAGGGGTCGGTATAGATGTGGATTTCGCGCTTGGGGGCACCCGAAATCGACACCGAGCCTACGCCGCTGATACGAGCCAGAGGGTTGGCGACGGCGTCGTCGAGAATTTTGTAGAGGCCGGGCATGCTCTCGTCGGCCTTCACCGATAGCATGATGATAGGAATCATGTCGGTGGAGAACTTGAAGATAATCGGGGTCTCCGAATCGTCGGGGAGCATGGACGATACCATGTCGAGCTTGTCGCGCACGTCGTTGGTGAGCACGTCGATGTCCTCGCCGTATTCGAATTCAAGAGTGATTACCGAGATATTCTCGCGCGATTTCGATGTGATATGCTTGAGGTTGCTCACAGAGTTGAGCACGTTTTCGAGCGGACGGGTCACGTTCTGCTCTATATCCTGTGCGCTGGCGCCCGAGTAGGTGGTCATCACCATCAGGGTATTGGTCTCGATATCCGGATAGAGGTCGATAGGAAGACTTCTGAGCGAAAAGAGACCGAGTATGACTACTGCCACAAAGCACAGCGTAGTCATGATTGGGCGCTTCACCGCGCTGCCATATAAACTCATTTTTTATAATTTAGAATTAATAATTGAGAATTTAGAATTGATTATTCTAAATTGTTGAATTATATTTGGTTGTTTTTAGGGAAGGGATTTATAATTATAAATTCTTCATTATTAATTCATAATTGCGACGGGGATGTTGTCGGCGAGGCGTGTCTGGCCGGCTGTGACTACGGTGTCGCCGTCGTTGATGCCCGATATGAGCTCGTAGCTGTCGCCGAGGCGCTGGCCGAGCTCTACTTTTTTGTATGACACGCGGCCGTTGGAGTAGACGTAGACATACTTGTTGCCCGAGCCGGTCTGTTTCACCACTGCGCGGTCGGGAACGACGACGTTGTGCTTTGAGCCCATGTCGAAACTTACGCGGGCGAACATTCCCGGTTTGATGCGCTCGCCGGGGTTCGATATGCGTACCTCGGCCATAAATGTGCGGGTGCTGGTGTCGACGGTCGGATAGATGCGGTTTACCGTGCCTTCGAAGGTCTCGCTGGGGAAGGCGTCGAGAGTGATGCTCACAGGCATGCCTTTCTTGACGAGGTTCATGTCGTTCTCGCTGATGCCGATGAGCACCTTTACCACGGGCGAGAGCTGGCCTACGGTGAGCACGGGCAGATTGCCGGTCATGTCGCCGGGGTCGTAGTTGCGGGCTGTGACAACGCCGGTGATAGGCGAGGTGAGGACGGTGTTTTCGAGGAGGTTGTCGTATTGCGAACGGGCGGCGTCGAGCTGTGCCTTGAGCTGGTCGACGGCCTGCTGTGTGCCTCCGCCGATTTCGAGCAGCTGCACCGCGCGCTTGTATTCGCGCTCAATCTGCTCGAGGTTTATGCGCAGCTGGTCGATATTGGCACGGTCGAGCGTTACGAGGGTCTGGCCCTTGACAACGCGGTCGCCGGCATCTACAGCGATGGTCTTGATGCGGTTCGGGGTCGAGGGTGCGATGTTGTTCACATTTTCGGCCTCGATATTTGCCGTGTACGATTTAGACTGGGGCACGTCCATGGAGTGTGCCACATCGATAGTCACCAAAGGCAACTCTTCATCGAGCTGCTCGGCAGCGGTGTCGCTGTCGTTTTTGCCGCATGCTGCCAGTGTGAGCGCCGCGGCGGCTATATAGTATATCTTTTTCATAATCCGGGATATTGGGCGGTTGGGCGGTTGGGCTGACAGGCTGTTGGGCTGACAGGCTGACGAGCTGTTAAGCTGTTGGGCTGACAGGCCTTTGTGTCTATTCCTTCTTCCTTATCGCTTATTCCTTACTTCCTTACTACTTTTTACTTCTTACTTACTACTTCTTACTTATTTCCCTGGCTTAATACTCGAGTTTTGCGTTGCCGAGGAGGAGTTCGAGCTTGCTGCCGGCCACGAGGTAGTTGTAAATCGCCTGATAGTAGGCCAGGCGGGCGCGGGTGAGCGAGAGTTCCGAGTCGCGGAGGTCGAGGTAGCTTGCGGCGCCTATCTCGAAACTTTTTTCCATGATGGTATGTGCGCGGTCGGCTTCAGACACGCTTTCGGCGCTCGATGCAATTTGCTTGACGTTGAGCTTGATATTATCGATGGCTATATCGACCTGCATCGAAATGCTGCGCTCGAGGTTGGCGCGCTGCCAGCTCATTTCCTTGGCCTGGATAGAGGCCGCCTTGAGACTGTTCCAGCGCGAACCGCCGTGGAAGATAGGCACCGACAGCGTGAGGCCTACCATAGAGTAGGGCGACCAGCGGAAGTTTTTCACCGGCGAACCGTTGCTCATCGATGTCCAGTTGTAGTTGGCCGAGAGTGCGAGGGTAGGCACAAAGGCGAGTTTCTTCATCGCCACCTGCTGCTCGAGGAGCTTGGTGTCGATGTCGAGGAGCTTGAGGTCGGCGTTGTTGCTGTAGTCGGCCTCGAGAGCGAAGACTTCGTCGTACATGGTCTTTTCGTAGTCGGCAAGCTTCGTTGCGGCTTCGAATTCGAATGCCGAGTCAACGCCCATGAGCACGAGGAGCTGGAGGCGTGCCTGCTTGATGGCGATGTCGGCCTGAATGATTTCAGGCTCGATATTCTTCATCGCTACCGAGGTGCGGAGCACGTCGTAGTCTGACGCGGCGCCGGCAGCGGCCTGCTTCACGTAGGTTTCGTGCGTCAGGCGTGCCATATCGTAGCTTTCCTGTATTACGATGCGCGAGTCCTGGGCGAGGAGAAGACCGTAGAAGGCGTTTTTCACCTGGTCTACGAGAGCCTGGCGCGACTGGCGGGCTGCCTCGAGACTGCGCAGTATCTGGGTGTCGCTCACGGCAACACTTTTCCATATCTGAGGTGCTATCAGGGGCAAGGAGGCCTGGAAACCGAGCGACCACGAGTTGTCGAGGCCCACTTTGATGCCGCCGTCACCGCCGCTGCGGGCACGCGAGGTGGCTTCGCCGCCTTCGCTGTCCGAGCCTCCGCCCATATCGCCGAAATCCATGCTCATATACATGGTCTGCTTTTCGAGTGTGCGGTTATAGTTGGCACCGAAGTCGATTGTAGGCAACAGCTGGCCTATTACTTCTTTTTTGGAATAATCGAGGCGTTCCACCTCCATATCGGCCACTTTGACCGTGGGGTTGTCGGAGAGGGCAATCCTGAGGCATTCTTCGAGCGAAAGCTGCACGCTTTCGGCGCAGGCTAACATGGGTGCTGACAGCAGCATGAGCCCGGCTGCTATGTTTTTATAGTACATTTATGTTATGGAATGTGATAAAGACCCGCAAAGATAAGAAAATGCCACCCCGCAGACAAGTAAAGTCTACGGAATGGCATATACTATAGACTAAAAAGCCAATTTTAGCGCCTAAATAGCGAATATACGTGGTATCATTTTGACGATGCGGAATTTTTGCTTAATATTGTAACGTCATTAGTAATAACATATGTTTTTAAACAAGCTCTTAGAAATGAATAGATTTGTTATTCCGCTTTTTGCCTTTCTTCTTGTTGCTGCGTCGTGCGAGCGAGAAGAAGATGACATAATCAGCAAGCCCACTCCGACGAGTACGGTTATCAAAGGCACTATATGTACGCCCGACGGACGCCCCTTTGCCGGTATTCCCGTCACTGTCGATTATGAGTTTAAATCTATCGTCGCTTCCATTGTTAAGCACAAAGGCCGCGCCACTACCGACAAGAATGGTAATTACAGCGTTTTCTTTGAGATTGGCGAAGATACTGCCGATAAATACGATATACATACAAAATATGTATTTTCGGTCGATTTGAGCAGTGTGTCGCCTGAAACATATCTGCGACCGATGGAGAAATTCGATTTCATTCTCAGTGTCGAAGACCGCGAGGGCAAGACCCTGAACTGCGACTTTACTATTCCTGTTAAGAAATATGTGAAAGTGAATGTCGAAAACACCGGGCTGCCGGTGACAGAAGGCCGCTATGCCGTCAAAAACACTTTTTCCTACGGTTCCGGCTGGGGTGCGCTGGGCGGAGGAGACAGCGACGCGGCCTGCGACTTGTTCTTGTTCGAGCAAATCGATATTCCGGCAGAAGGGTCGCATTCGGTAATGCTGCCCTGCGGGGTCGGCATAACAAATACCGCTCAGTTGGGTTATTTAGGCCTTGGCGAACCTCCGTTCATCAGCTGTTACCCCTTGGGCGATGTTCAGGAGTTGTATGTCTCCAATACCGGAAACGAAGAACTCACATTCAAATATATCGTTCCCGAAATCTGAATCAGATATACGAAAAAGACCCGGGTCGGCGCACCATTTCGGCGCTCAGACCCGGGTCTGATGTGTTCTAAATCAGAGGGCGGCTTTGATGCCTTCTACGAGTTTGGCGTGGTCGCGGAAGTCGGGATGTCCCTGGGCCTTGCCTTCGCGGTCTACAAGGATATAGTAGGGAATGCCGTCGACACCGAAGCGGTTGCGGATAATCGCTATCTGGTCGGCGTTGACCATATGGTGCTCGCCCTTGATGTCCTTTATCATTTCGGCATACTGGCTGAGGTCGGAGCTTTCATCGGCAATGTAAATCCACACGATGTCGTCGTTGGCGAGTTCGCCGGTCTTGAGCGGTTCGTTGGCCTTGAGAGCACGGCGGCAGGGGCCGCACCATGTGTTCCAGAGGTCTACAAGCACCACTTTGCCCTTGTGAGGTGCTACGATGGCGTCGAAGAGATATTCGTCGGATACTTCGGGGTTCTCGGCGATAGACTTCTGAGCTTCCTCGAAGGCTTTCTGGCCCTCGGCCTGACGGAGTTTGGCTGCCTGGGCGTAGAAAGGCTGCGACAGGGCTTCGAGAGCCGCGGTCTCGCTGTCGGAAAGCTTGGCGGCCTTGGCGCTCTGGTAAGCCTTGGCATATACGGGAAGTTCGGTGAAGAGGGCACCCTTGGCGCCGTGGTCGGTCCAGTTGAATTCGCCGAAAATAGAGATCAGTTCAGGATACATGAGGTATGCGTTGTCATCGCCGTCGATGAAACCGGCAACAGAGGCATACTGCTCCGGAGCGATTTCGATTTTTACGGAATCGCGCAGACCTTCCATGCCGTTTTCGGAATAGTATTTGTTGGCAAGATTGCCCCATGCACCCTTGAGGGCGCTTACGGTTTCTATGTTGAGTGCGCGTGTGGCATATGTCTTGGCGGCTTCAGGCAGGTCGGAGGCATTGATGGCGGCGAGAGCTTTTTCGCGGGCGTTGATCTGGGCGGCGGTATATTCCTCGCCGTTCATGCGCCAGTCGAGGTCGGCCGGTTCGATTTCAATCTTGTTGAGTTCGGCCTTGGCCTTGTTGAGGGCTGCATAGCGGCCGTTGGTGTAGGCGTAAGGTGTGTGCCGGACGGCATTGTTGTCGCGTATCATTTCCACGAAGTCCGAGAAGATGGCCGGCGAGATATAGATGTCGGTGGTCTCGCCGGGAGCGATGATGGCGTTGGCCCGCAGTGCGCTGAGGCCTTCGGGCATGATTGTGAGCTCGGTTGTGCCGTAGAGAGTTGTTGAGAGAGTTCCTTCGCCGTTTTCGTCGATGGCTACGCTTGCCATTTCGGTGTCGGCGAGGTTTCCGAGGAAGAGATTGAGCTTGTTGCCGTATTCGGGGCGGTAGCCGAGCATGTGGAAGCGCAGCTCCGAGGGGGCTGCCTCAAGCACGGGTTCGGCATTGATTTCACCTTCGGCAGCCTTGGCGATTTCCTTGGGCAGTAGGGCCATGTTCTCCACGGGCTTGCCGGTGGCATCGATGCCGTAGAAAGCCCAGCCGTCCTGCACACCTTCGGTGAAGTCGAAGGTAGTGGTTTCGAGGGGCAGGGGCTCGAAGGTGAGTGTGAAATCGGCCTCGCCGCTCTCGGGCATGGTGAACTGCTCGCCGAGCACGAGGTTTTCTGAGCTTACCACGGGGTATTCCTTGCCGTCGGCCAGAAGCTTGCTCTCTTTGGCAATGCGTATCCACCAGCCCGGGCGGTATTTCACGTGGAACGACAGCACTGTGGCCGAATCGTTGAGCTCTACCTTGGTGAGGTTGAGGTTGGAGCAGTTTGTGGCGGCTATCGCGGGAGTCTCGATAGCGCGCGGCTGCGGCTTTGAGCATGCGGCGAGAAGCAGCACAAGCAAGGCGGCAAAAGCGAAAATCAGCTTTTTCATAATTGTCTGGAAATTTACCTTGATATCGGCAAGGCAAAAGGATTAAAGGTTAATGTAATATCCGCAAAGATAAGTATTTTATTCGTTTGATGCCGGGTTTGAGGAGTGAAAAAAGCGTTTGATGGCGGGTTTATAGGAGTAAAAAGCGTTTGATGGCGGGTTTATAGGGTTAAAAGTTGAAAAAGTTAAGATAATGGCGCCTTGAGCTATTATCTTAACTCTTTCGACTTATTACTTAATAAACTCGAAATCACTTTTTCAGAGTGATTTCAATCAAGCCATTGGGATATTCGGGTTTGTCCTTGAATACGCTTATCGACTCGATTGCCTCGGGTTTGATGCCGTCGAAGGTGTTTACCTTTTTGCCGTCGACGGTGATGGCAGGGGCGTCGGGGCCTGTGAGGTCGGCATTCCGCAGTTCTATTGTCTTGGAGTTGTCGGCGCCACGGCCGTATCCGACCACGACAACTTCATCGAATGCCTTGTCGCTCTTCTTGGGCTTGGCAGCCTTGCCGCCGGTGAGTTTGAACTGCACAGGGAGAGAGTAGATTGAGGCAACGGGCTTGCCGTCGACCTGTGCGGGAGTCCATGCGGGCATGGTGGAGATAACGCGGATTGCCTCGGCATCGAGTTCGGGATAAGAGCTATGTATGATTTCGAAATCTGATAGCGAACCGTCGGGCTTGACAGTGAACTGCACCACCGAGCGGCCCTCATGGTCGGCATTCATGGCAGCTTCGGGATATTTGATGTTAGTGGCGAGATATCTGAACATTTCGGCTTCGCCGCCTGGGTACTGGGCCAGTATATCGGGCTTATTTTCCGAAATATTTTGTGTATCTTTGCGCTGTGTTCCGACTGCTATGACCTTGACGGGTTCGTCGGCAGTTTCGAGCGAGGCGGCACGCATGCCGTCGAGACAGCCCGCTACGGCGGGAATGTTTACCACTGCAATGGCGGCCACGGGCGCCAGTGCCAGGACAAGGCCGCGGAGGCGGCGGAGTCCGCTGTTCTTTTCTTTGTACATCATCGTAATACGTTTTTTAAGTTTACTGTGATTAAGGCTGTTGGCAAGCGACTGGAAACGAGTGCCTACAGCCTTTTTTATCAATAGCATCTGGTATGTGCGCGGGTCTATGCCCGAGGCCAGCACGGAGGCGTCGGCCTGATATTCGTGAACGGTCTTGAGCTCTTCGCGCATGAGCCATGCGGCGGGGTTGTACCACAGCAGTATACATACAGCCTGGGCGGCGAGCAGGTCGAGGCAGTGGCGGCAGTGTATGTGTGCCAGTTCGTGGGCTGTCACGGTGTCGCCGGCCGATTCATAGTCGTCCTTGCTCATAACCACATATTTGCCCCAGCTGAAAGGAGCGACCCTGCCCTCGGGCAGCAGCACGAGCGTGTAGCCCTCGCGCTCGACAGATTCGCCCGAGCGCACAATCTTTATGAGCCTGAAAGCGGTTATGGCGGTAAATACAGCCGTCGCGACAAGCCCTGCCAGGTAGACCCACGCAAGCACAAGCGGCCAGAGTGGCTGCCCGGCGCTGTCATCGGCTATTCCGCCCGGCAACAGGAGGAAATCAAAGTCGGCTCCTGCGCCCTGCGCTGCGGAGTGCCACTGGATACGGCTCAGAGGCCACGCCGAGAAAGCGAGCACGTAGATGCCCAATAGCATTGCGCGGTTGAGCGACATCTGCTTCTCGCCTGCCATTACGAGCTTATAGAGCAGATAGCCGGCCACCAGAAAGATGCCTGTATATACAGTATATGCAAGGAGAGCTCCCATAGGCGCTTATTTTTTGCTGTTGCGCTCTACCATATCGATGATTTCGCGCAGTTCGTCGACTGAAATTTTTTCGTCTTCAACGAGAGCCGATACCACCGAGCGGTAGCTGTTGTTGAAGTAGTTTTTCACAAGCTGAGCCAGAGAGCGGCCGCAGAAATCGCTGCTGTCTACTGTCGCGCCATAGGTGTATGCGCCGTTGCGCTCGCCTACGTGCTCTACATAGCCCTTGTCTACTAGTATGCGCACGATGGTAGCTATGGTGTTGAAGTGCGGTTTTGGGTCTGGGTAGGTGGCAAGAAGTTCGCGAATAGTCTGCGGGCCCTTGCTCCAGAGGTTCTGCATTACCTCGGCTTCTTTTTCGGTGAGTTTCTTGGGCTTTTCCTTTTTCATAACAAAACTAAAATAATAGTTCACACGGCAAATGTAAGAACTATTATTTTAGTTTCCAAATTCTTTCAGCAGAATTTTTTTCAGAGGCCTTTCTTGGTGATGGTGACAGGGCCGAGGAGGCCCGAGGGGCGGAGTTTTTCGGCAGGCGAGGGGAGGCGAATGGCCCAGGTCTTGCGCTCGGCGGCGGGGAGGGCTGCGTCGTAGACAAGACGGTTGAACCATGTGCCGGTGACTTTGACGGTGAGTTCGTTGCGCCCCTTGCGCAGATGGGCGCCGATGTCTAATGAGTAGGGTTTGCACCAGAGGGTGCCGAGGGTTTTGCCGTTTAGGCTCACTTCGGCAATGTGGGCTACTTCGCCGAGGTCGAGAGTGTAGCCGGCGCCGGTGCTGTCGATGTCGAAGGTGGTGGTGTATGTAGCTGTGCCCGAGAAAGCTTTTGCCTCGTCGGAAAGGCCGTCGAGCTCGCACCAAGGCTTCAGTGCGGCTATTTCGAGAGCCTTGTCAGTGCCCCAGCCGGAGGGGAAGGAGAGGGTCCACTTGTCGAGGGCGAGGGCCGTCTTGGCCTTGTGTGCGGGCGCGAGGGGCAGCTCATTGTCGGTAAACATGATAAAGCAGGAGCCTCCCGCCGGCAGTTCGACAGGCACGAATGTGCGGTTGCCGCGGCGCTCATATGCGAGTGTTTTCATGCTTCCGTCGACAGGATTCCAGAGCTGCGGATAGCCTCCGCAGCCGAAGTCGAGGGTGCGCGAGAGCGCCTTGCCCTTGGGCGAGGCCACGAAATACCAGTCGGCAGCGCCGTCGCGGAAGTGCGACCACATTGCTTCGCCCGCCAGCAGGTCGGGGGCAATGCCGAGTGCGGCAATGGCTTCGTCGAGGCTCATGCCGGAAATCACGCGGCCTTTGCCGACTTTGCGCACGCCCGTTTTACCGTTCCAGAGTTTTTTCACGGCTTTGGCGAAGGCTTTTTCGTCGGCCCCGAGCGTAGCGAGCCCGCCCGGTGCATTTCCTACCACTGTGGCACCGGCTTTTACCAGGCGGTGCAGGGCCTCGACAGTCTCGGGCAGCATGCGGCGGTTTTCGGGAATCCACAGCATGCGGTAGCTGATGCCTTCAGGGGTCATTATATTGCCGTCGGAGACTGTCAGACGGTTTATGAGCACATCGGGGTTGCAGTAGTCATATCTGAATCCGTCGGGGAAAGGCGCGTTCTGGTCGGGTTTGTGGTCCATTTCGTCGCCGAGATACCAGAGCACGTCTGAGACGGGGCGGCCGGTCTCGAACATATAGCTGCAGCGGGCGAGGTAGTCGGTAAACGAGTGCATGTGAGGCCACCATGTCTGCCCGCGGAGGAATGGCGAGCCTATGCCGCGGCCTCCGAACGATGTGCCGGGCGGCAGGAAGCCAACCTGAGGGTTGTGGGTGTAGGTATGGAACACGAGGTGTGTCACGCCTTCGGCCATGTTGGCGTCGGCCACGGCCTTGAGCATGGCAAGATTTTCATCCCAGGTGTGCTCGAACGAAGTGAAGGCTTCGGCCGCCACACGCGGCTTGCCGTAGATTCGCGCCGCGGAGGCCGTCGGTTTTATCGGTTTGAAATTTATGGAGCCGACATAGCTGTCGCCCATCGGCTGCCAGAACTCGCACATGGGCACGTCGGCATATTTGAAGTAGCGCAGGGGGTCGCCTGGCACGACGTCGCCGATGGACGTCTCGTAGGCGACGGTGAGGCCCCGTTCGTGGGCGAGAGTGGCCATGTTGCCGTAGAATCGGTCGCCGATGAGGCCGTCGATGGTGCGGCGCCAATCGCGCAGGAATCGTGTTGTGGTCTCGTGGCCGTCGATTACATATCCGAAGAGCGCCGGCAGCCATTTGCGCAGGCCATATCCGGTGGCAGATGAAAAAGCGCTCTCCATATCGGGCGTCCAGGTCTGTGTGCCGCATTCCCAGCTGTCCATGAGCATGCCGCCGAGGAGGCCGCCACCGACGGGCCCTCCGGCGCCTGAGAGGCGTCCTATATAATTGTCGAAATGAATTTTAGAGGCTTGGGTAGAAAGCTTGTCGCACTCCCAGCCGGTGCCTTCTGCCGGTGCGGGGCCGTTGCGTCGGCCGGTGTTGACATTGCCTATGCGGAGCACTGTCCACGAGCCTTCGGGCACCGTCCAGTCGAGGCGCCCGGAGGCGTCCATGCGGTCTGATATGTCGATAATGCGCGAGCCGTCGATAAAGGCCGAGGCCGACTGCGCGGGTAGCGCGGCAGAGCGCTCGATTGCGCGGAGCACCCGCCCGGCCTCGGTCTCCCAGTTGTTCTTGCGGGCTTCGGTCGACACGGTGAGGCGGTCGAGGCGCATGTCGTGGCGGTTGGTGATTTCGATGCAGTACTTTTTAGATTTGCATTCGTCGAGAGCGAAGGTTGAAGGCACCTCTTCCTGCCATGCGCTCTGCGGCACAGCCATGTCGAGCACGGTTTTGCCGTCGGCATCGATGCGGAGGTCTATGCCCGGCTCGTAGCACCAGCCGTGGTTGAACGACTCTATGCCCGGAAGCCCTACCGAACGCAGTGTCACAGGCTCGTCGAATTCGATTTCGACCCTCTGTGTGCCCGGAGCGAAGCTGAAGCCGGCATGCTCGCCTCTGAGCCAGCGCTCCCAGGGTGCGTCGGGGCGGTTTGTGTCTGTGATTGTAAACGAGGGCAGGGCGCCTCCTTCGGGTGTCGGAAAAGCGAGCACTGCGATGTCGCGGTAGTCGCGCCAGGCTTCATTTGAGGGCTGTGGCAGAGGCAGGTCTATGCCTTTGGCTGAGCCGTCGTCGCAGAGGTCGGTGCGGCTCATCACAACATGGCGCATGGCGTTTTCGGGCTTAATCCACGGTCCGCCGGCCATGGCCCAGCCGGGGCAGTTCTGCATGGTGAATCGCAGGCCGAGGCGGCGGCACTCGGCGGCGATATGGTGCACGGCGTCTTCCCAGTTGGGGTCGAGACATCTTATAGGATTTGTCACTTCGGGCCACACATCGTCGGTGAAATGGCCGTGAAAAAACTGCACGCCCGAAAAACCGGCGCCGGCGATGGCCTCGAGGTCGGCAGTGATGCCTTCTTTCGATACATTGCGCGATATGAAGTGAAACCAGGTCTCGGGATAGTGGTTTCGGGGAGGATTCTGAAAACATTCATGGTCTACGGCCATAGCCTGCAAGGCGGCTCCTGCAAAAACAACGGCAGAAATAAGGTTTCGGGTAAAGCTCATAGCAAATGGTATTTGCACAAATTTAGTGAAAACGGCAAACAAGCCAAAGACGCCGGCGGCAGAAACACGGAAACAGACAAGAATGTCGCAGATGGAGACACCCTGCAACAGCAAAACCGCCGGAGACGCAGCGGCCTCCGGCGGTAACCAATCTTTTTTCCAGAAAAAACTATAGAGCTATTTTACTTACCTTGCTACCCTGGCGGCGGATAAAGATGCCGTTGGCGGGGTTTTCTACGCGCATGCCCTGAAGATTGTAGTATTCAACGGGCGCGTCTTCGTCGGCTATACCTGTGATGGCGTCGATGCCGGTGGTTTTCATTTCGGCAGGAAGCTTGAAGCGAGTGGCGAGAATGCCCCAGGAGGTAGGTGCGGCGGTCTCGTCGGCGTTCATGGGCTTGAAGGCTTTGTTGCCTCGCACTGTGAAATATGCCGACGCGCTTTCGGGGTCGTAGGCTATGCTCTGGCACGAAGGCGCTCCGCCCTGTGTCACCATATTGTTCTGGCCTTCATCAAGATTTCCTTCGAGAGTAGTGGCGTCGTATTGGCGCAGGAACACGCCTACGGCAGCGTTCATAACATATCCGAACACATATATATGCTCGGGTTTCTCGGCGTTCTGGAGCACCTTGAAGTAGCCGGTGAGGCCTGTCTTGGCCATGGCTGTGGGTTCGTTCCAATCGTCGTCGCGGCTGTTGCGGGCTGCAATCCAAGAGCCGTCTGTGGCATCGAGTTTAAGAATGAAACCTTCGCGGAGAGTGCCCTGTGTGGCTGTCACGCTCTTCGAGGGGTCGGTGGGGTCGGTAATCTTGAGGTTGTACTGTCCGCAGAGCCACAGGGTGTTTCCTGTAACGGTGATGCCTGTGTTCTGGAAGCCGTGTTTGCCGCCAACCTTCTCGCCGATAAAGCATTTGACCCAGTCGACACTGAGGTCGGTAGACGCGCGCAGCAACAAGGGGTTGTATGCGCCGTCTGATGTGGGGGTGAAGCTGTGACTGCCGGCCTTGAGAGTAGAGCCGTCGCCCATGGCGTAGCCCTGAGCATAGATTTTACCATCGGCAAACTCTAAATTGTCGCAGTATGTGCAGTTGGCCGTGCCTTCGAAAGAGAGCTTGTTGCGGTAGTAGCCGCTGTTGTCGAGTCCGAGGATAAGGAAATCGCCAAGAGTCGACTGCGGGTCGCCGGTCCAGTTGGTAAGAGCGCTTGATTCAGAGGGAACGATGGTCTCGTATGAGCCGTCGGCCTTGGGCACGCTCACCGGGTTGCGGAAATTTAGCGCGATATAGATGTTGTCGTTGTCGTCGACTGTAATCTTTTTCACATTGAAGACATCTGCCCAGAACGATGCATAGTTGCCCGAGGCGCCGGGTCCGGGCTCGGTAGAGAAGTCTATCATGCGGTTCCACACGACGGCGCCTTCGGCCGATACTTTGGTAGCCATCATGCGGTAGTAGCGGCGCTCGCATGTCCATTCGACAGCGGTCTGCTTGCCGGTGGCATCGATAAGCGCTATGTTGCGGTCGGTAAAACCGTCGGTATGGCGTACCTTGCTGACTATTACCACGCCGCCGTCGGAGGTAGCCGCGCAGCCGCCCTGCGACGAAGCGAAATCGCCGCTGTTGCTGTAGACAGCCCATTGCTTGAGGCCGTCGGCGTCGGTTTTGAGCAGGGTGAAGTTGGCATTCTGGGAAGTGCCGGAATATGAGGCGCCTGTGAAGAGAAATTCACCGTCGTAGTTTATGTCGAGACCGTTGGCGTCGTTGCTGCCATAGGTGCCGAACCAATAGATGCCGCCCTTTTTGCCGATGGCTATGTCGGTCGACTGGTCGCCGGCACTTGTGGGGCCGTCTATGAGACTGCCCCACGAGTATTCAAGGCCCGGCGTGGTGCCGGCGGAGGCAACGAGGGTCGCAGCCGCACAGAAACTGAGTAGAAATTTTTTCATGTGAAATATCGGTTTAGATTGTTACAATCAATTTTCGGGTGCAAAATTACGGTGGCCACCGAAAAGCCGAAATACCTATTTTAAGTTAAAAATACTTTAGCCGACAGCGCTCTCCGCCGGCCTAAATACTCAAAAGTGGTTATTTCGTGCATGCGGGCGCGATTGTAATTTTGCACAGTCAATCATGAAACATCTACTTGCATATCTAATTCTAACATTATCAACGATAAACACAATTATCGCAGAGACCGTAGGGGGCCGTGTCACAGACTTGTCGAGCGGTGAGGGCGTTGAGTTTGCCAGTGTAGTGGCCGAGCCCTCGGGGCGCTTTGCCGTCACGGGTGCCGGAGGGCGCTGGAGCATGAACCTCGCCCCCGGAAGCTACCGTATCATAGTGTCGTTTGTCGGCTATACGAGCGATATGGTTCGCGTGCGCGTGCCTTATAAGGGCGATATAAATGTGGCCCTTGCCGAGAGCGCCACAGCGCTTCGCGAAGTTGTCATCAGCGCGCGCGAAGGCCACGGCATGACCAGCGCTTCGCGTATAGACCGCTCGGCCATGGAACATCTGCAGCCGACGAGTTTCACAGACCTGCTCGAGCTCCTGCCGGGCAACATGTCGCAGACACCCGACATGGGCAAGGCCAATACCATCACTCTGCGCGAGACAGGCGCCGTGAGCGCAACCGGCCAGCGCACTTCTATGTCAGACGACTATGCCATCACTTCGCTCGGAACGGTCTTCATGGTCGATGGCGCCCCTGTCAACGGCGACGCCAACATGCAGGGTGTGCCATCTGCAGCCTCTACCGACCCAGAGGCCGCGCGGAGCACCGTGAATCGCGGCGTAGACATGCGCACTATCTCTACCGACAATATCGAAAGCGTGGAGATTGTGCGCGGCATACCCTCGGCAGAGTATGGAAATCTCACCTCGGGGGTGGTGAATATCAAACGTATCCGCCGGGCCACGCCGCTGACTGCGCGCTTTAAGGCCGACGAGTACAGCAAACTGTTTTCCGTCGGGAAAGGAGTGGCTCTGGGGCGCCATGTGCTCAATGCCGATGCCGGCTGGCTCGACTCGAGGTCGGACCCCCGCGACCCTCGCGAAAACTATAAGCGCATCAACGGCTCGCTGCGCGCCCATCTGAATTTTGCGGCGGCCGAGTGGACTGTTGGCGCGGACTATACCGGTTCTTTCGACGATGTGAAGCCCGACCCCGATCTCAATTTCAATAAAATAGACGAATACGAAAGTTCGTACAACCGCTGGGCCTTGACATCCGACCTCAGTGTACGCCTCGGGCGCCTCGTGTGGCTCAACGCAATAAAGGTGAATGCCTCGGCAAGCTATCAGCGCGACCGCCTCACCCGCCGGAAGCAGGTGGCGCCGCAACGCGCCTCGGTTGCGCCCACGAGCATGAGCGAGGGCGTGCACGACGGGCACTATCTTCTGGGCGAATACATTGCCGACTATGTGAGCGACGGACGCCCGCTGGCTCTCTTCATAAAGGCAGCCGCCGACGGCAAGCTCAGCCTCGGCACCTGGAGCCACGCCTACAAGCTCGGGGCCGAGTGGAGCATGGCGAAAAATTATGGCGAAGGGCAAATCTACGACCTAACGCGCCCTCTGAGCGCCGCCTGGACCACAAGGCCGCGCGCCTATCGCGATATTCCGGCGCTGCACGTGGTGTCGGTATATGCCGAAGACCGTATTGTGGCCCTTCTGGGAGCATCTACGCTCGAAATGCAACTTGGCGCGCGCTCCATACAGCTTGCCGGCCTCGACAGCCGTTTCCGCCTTGCCGGAAAGGTATATATAGACCCGCGACTCAACGGAATGTTCACTTTTCCGTCTTTCGACGCCGGAGGGCGCCCGATGTCGCTGCTTGTGGCCGCGGGTTATGGCCTTACCACCAAAATGCCGACCGCAGACTATCTCTATCCGCAGGTGCACTACAACGACATGATTCAGCTCAACTACTATGACGTCACCAATCCGCTCGAATACAGCCGTGTGAATCTGCGCACGTATATAGACGACCCCACCAACTACGACCTCCGCGCCGCCCGCAACCATAAATGGGAGCTGCGCCTCGGTGCCGACTGGGGCGGAAACCGCCTGTCGCTGACCTTCTTCAACGAAAAAATGAATTCGGGCTACCGCTACTCGGCGGTCTACGGCGCCTACGATATGCGGCGCTACGATGCCTCGGGAATCGCGCCCGGCTCTCTTTCGGCGCCTCCGGCCCTCGAATCGCTGCCATATGAAGATACCCGTATTCTCGACGGCTACCGCCGGGTGACAAACGGAAGCCGTATCGACAAAAAAGGCATAGAGTATCAGATAAACACAGTGCGCTGGCCTGCTCTGAGAACATCGCTCATCATCAACGGCGCATGGTTCAGAAGCCGCTACTCCAACTCGCAGATGCTCTTTCAGACCGTGACAGACGTCGTAGGCAATACTCCGGTGAGCAATATCTATGTAGGGCTCTACGACACCGACGACGGACGCATAAACGAGCAGTTCAACACCAACTTCATGTTCGACACGCAGATACCGCGCTGGGGGCTCGTGTTCTCTACTTCGGTGCAGTGCATGTGGTATCTCAAGACCACCCGACTGCGCGACAACGGTGTGCCGGCGCAATATATATCGGCTGCCGACGGGCAATTGCACCCATATACCGAAGCCGACCGCGCCGACCTTATGCTGCAGTATCTTGTGAAGCACTACAACGAGCAGGCCTATGCCACACAGACGGTGCCTCCGGCCGTATATGTCAATCTGAAGGCGACCAAACAGATTGGCCGTATGCTCAAGGTGTCGGCGTTCGTCAACCGTATAATCGACTATCTGCCCGAATACACTGTCAACGGTCTTACCATACGCCGCACTTCGGGAGCCTACTTCGGAATGGAGGCTAATTTGAGTTTTTAGGCAAAATTTATAATGTAATAATGATGAGATTATTGAAATTTCTGGCTGCTGCCGCGGTGTGCGCCGCCCTTGCAGCATGTTCCGACGATATGAACAGCGGCTCGATAGCGCGGACAGAAGTGTCTGTGAGCGTCGAGATTCCCGAGTTGCCCGAAGGAGCCGAGCTCGTTGACCAAGTATATACATTCCGCAATGTCTCTACCGACAAGACCACACGCTATGCCGTCGATTCCGACATCGAGCTGCTGCCGGGGCTGTACGACGCCGCCTTTTCGGCGCGTGTGCTTGTGCCCGGCGCAGCCGAGACCGCTCTGCGGGCCAATGTGGCGTCGGTGAATATCAGCGGCGCCTCCACTCAGATATATATGAAGGCATATAACAACCGCGAGACCGACGACCTCATAATAGCCGAGGTTTTCTTCACCGGAACTCTCCAGAGCTCGGGCAACCAGTATAACGGCGACGACTATGTGAAGCTCTACAACAATACCGACCATGTGATTTATGCCGACGGCATCACTCTGTTTGAGTCGAAATTCAACACCACACAGAAATACGACTATGAGCCCGATATAATGGCCGAGGCAATGACCGTGCAGGCTCTCTATACGGTGCCGGGCACGGGAACAGATGTGCCCGTGCAGCCGGGCGAATATCTGTTGCTTGCCGATACGGGCATAGACCACCGGGTGGCGAATCCGAACTCGTTCGACTTGTCGCACGCCGACTTCGAGTGGTACGACGTGTCGACGCAGCCAAGCAGCATGGATATCGACGGCCCTGCGCCAAATCTCGACAAGTGGTATTGCTACACGCTGTCGTTCTGGGTGCTTCACAACCGCGGCTTCCGCACATTCGGCATCGCCCGCATTCCCGTTGACCGCGATACATACCTCAAGGACTACTGGTACACGTATTACTACGACCAAGTGACTATCGCGGGCACATTCCCTATGTCGCAGAGCGCCTACCGCATGCCCAACGAGTGGATTGTAGACGCCGTCACTACCTCTGTCGCCGCCAAATACGCATGGCAGGTATGCGATCCGTCGATAGACTGCGGCTGGACTCACTGCGGCACCATAGACCACGACAAGACGCGCTATTTCCACAGCGTGCGCCGCAAGCTGCTCTATGTGACCGACGACGGACGTGCCGTCTTTAAAGATACAAACAATTCCGCCGAAGACTTCAACCCCATGTGCATTGCCTCGGAGATTGAACTGCAGGGTACTGCGACCGATGCCCAGGGCACTCCCTGCACACAACTCACTTACGACGGCGTAACACCTATGCCCCGATGAGATACGGCGCTCTTGTTATCGCATTGTCGCTCGGGTGTGCTGCGGCGCAGGCCGTCCTTCCCGTGGCCGAAGCCATCGGCGAGGAGCGTCTCGGCCTGTGGCATGTGGCGGCATTGCCGTGGCAGAATCCGGCTGTGAACCAATGGCGCATGTCGGCGGGGCTCACACGTGTCGGCGCCGCATATGCCGCCGGCGACAAGGGGCATCAATGGAGCCTCGGCGCCGATACATATACCCGCTATAAGACTTCGACGCTCTGGGGCTCGGCCAGTTACAGCAACGGCAAGGACGACAATGCAGTGTGGTGCGAGACCGCCGACTACGACATTGTGTATCCATACATTCTGGCCGATTCGGTCGGGGGTGCCCTGTCGCGGGAGCGATACTCGTTTGCGGGGGGCTATGCCGACAGACGGGGCCGTTGGGCCTGGGGTGCGCGGCTGAGCTATGCCGCTACCTTGGAATACAGAGCCGTAGACCCCCGGCCGAAGAATGTGGTGGGTTGTCTCGACGCTGCCGCCGGCGCGGCATATGAGTTCGGACGGGGATATTATGCCGGCGCTTCGCTCAATTTCTGCAAATACAAGCAGAGCAACGATATCGACTTCAAGAGCGAGATGGGCGTAGACAAGATTTTCCACCTTACGGGAATGGGAACACACTACCGCCGCTTTGCCGGTGCCGGTCTTTCAACCTACTACGACGGCTATCGCTACGGCCTGACCGCCGACATATATCCTTCGTCGGGCCGAGGGTTCTTTGCGTCGGCAGATGTAAGCCGCTTCTCCTTCGACAATATCCTCTCCGATTTCAACAAGCTCCCGATGGCTTCGGCCGTGCATAAAAGCATAGAGGCTGAGGCCGGCTGGCTTGAGGGCGGCGACAAGGCATATTGGGGCGCTACAGCCCGCATGAGCGCATACCGGCGTCATGGCAGCGAAAACATATTCGGCGATGCCGCCGCCGGCATATATCCGCAGATAGGCTCCAACGATATGTATGCCGACAACGGTACGTCGGCCGGATTGCGCGGCATGTGGGGGCGCCGCTTTGGCGCGGCAAGCCGTTTTGCCATCGTTGCCGATGCCGGCTGGAACCGCCGCATCA
Source organism: uncultured Muribaculaceae bacterium (assembly GCA_910578035.1). Taxonomy (GTDB): domain Bacteria; phylum Bacteroidota; class Bacteroidia; order Bacteroidales; family Muribaculaceae; genus CAG-873. Next base: position 11,428 of record CAJTOB010000029.1, on the reverse strand, counting down.
CAACCTATATAGAGCCCTGGCGCCAAAGTATTCTGAACAATATCACCGCCACTCTCAGCGCCGGGGCCGACGTGCTCCTGCCTCGCGGCTGGCTTGCAGGCGCCGAAGCGGGCATGAGTGCCTACAGGCCGTTTTCATGCAGCCTGGTAATGACCGGCACGGGCATTGACCCGGAAATGAGGCAGGCGGAAGACCTCGTGCGGCATGATTTCGACTATGCCTCTTCGGGGCGTGTGCGGGCCGGAGGTCGTCTATGGGCCGCACGGACCGTCGCCGGCCGCTATATGCTTCAGTTGGCCGCCGAAGTGCGTCACCATGATTATGAAATAACTTTAAACTTGATATTCTAATGAAACTGTACGCTTCATTACTTGCTCTTGCGGCCACAGCGATGGCTGCATCGGCCGCGAATCCTATTCCGATAGACCCGGCAGTGCGCACGGGCACACTCGACAACGGCCTTACATATTATATCCGACAGAATGCCACGCCCGCCGGGCAGGCCGACTTTTTCATAGCCCAGCGTGTAGGGTCGGTCAACGAACTCGACGGACAGGAGGGGCTTGCCCACTTCCTTGAGCACATGTGCTTCAACGGCACTGAGCATTTTCCCGGAAACTCTCTCATTTCCTATCTTGAGAGCCTCGGTGTGAAGTTCGGCCGCAATCTCAATGCCTATACATCGACCGACGAGACCGTATATAACATCTGCCAGGTGCCTGTGGCGCGGCAGTCGGCTCTCGACTCGTGTGTGATGATTCTGGGCGACTGGAGCGGCCGCCTGCTTCTCAACGACGCCGATATCGACGCCGAGCGCGGTGTTATCCGCGGCGAAATGCGCCAGCGCTCCACTCCGGGCTCGCGTATTCTCACACGCCTTGCTCCTGAAATATATCAGGGCGGTATTTACGGCCGCCGAATGCCTATCGGCCTCGCCGAGGTTGTCGACGGATTCGCCCCCGACACTCTCCGCGCTTATTACCATAAATGGTATCACCCGCAGAACCAGGCTGTGGTTGTCGTAGGCGATATCAACCCCGATTCCATCGAGGCCTCGATACGCCGTCATTTCGCCGGACTTGGCGCCGGACCGCGGTCGGTGGTGTCTGAGCCGGTGGAAGTGGCCGACAATGAGAAGCCGATTGCCGTGAGCGGCACAGACCCCGAGCAAGCCGACAACATGATGCAGCTCTATTTCAAAGAGCCCGAACTGGCCGAGGCCGACAAGGGCACGATTGCCGAGGTGCGCGCCGACTATGTGCGCAGTCTCATTGTGCGTATGCTTGTGGAGCGCCTCGACGCTCTGGAGAACGACCCCTCCTGCCCGTGGTCGCGGCTCGGCATTGGCGACCAGCGCTTCCTTCTTTCGGGCACGCGCGACGCCCTGATGCTTCGTGCCACCGCCCGCTCGGCAGCCGATGCCCGCCGGGCCCTCACGGTGTTCAACACCGAACTTCTGCGTGCCGCCCGTCATGGCTTTACAGAGACAGAACTTCAGCGCGCCAAGCTATCCGAGCGCAGCGAGCGCGACAGCCGTCTGGCCAATGCCTCGGCCGAGACCAATACCGAGCTTGCCCGACGCTACGTGAGCCACTTCACCCGTGGAGGTTTCGCCACATCGACAGAGCAGATGTATAAGATAATGAAGGGTGTGGAGCGCACTACGGGTCTTGATGACGTAAACGCCCACATGGCGGCTCTCGTTCGGCCCGACGGCCGCAACCGCGTGACATCTGTCTATGCCACACCGGCCGATTTCGACGCTCTTTCGTCGGAAAACCTGCTTGCCGACGCCGCTGCGATAGACTTCGCGGCTCTGGAGCCTTTTGTAGATACTTTTGCCGACCGTCCGCTGATGGCGGAGCTGCCCGAGGCCGGAAGCATCGTGGCCGAGGCCGAGGGGCCGTTCGGAACACGTGTGCTCACCCTTTCCAACGGTATAAAGGTATATCTGAGGCCAAACGACGCCAAGCCCGACGAGGTTCTTGTGCGCGCCGTGAGCCCCGGCGGTTTCTCGATGAGCTACAATCCGGCCAAAAAAGGTCTCTATAAGATGTGCGACGATATTCTGGCAGTGAGCGGCTTCGGAGGTCACTCTTCGTCGGATTTGCGCAAGCTTCTTGCAGGCCATAATGTGAAATCGGCTGTGAAGATAGGCAACACAGCCGAAGAGCTGATTGCCATCACCACTCCCTCTGACCTTGAGACGGCCCTGCAGCTGCTTTATATTAAGGCTACGGCCATAAACCGCGACGACAACGCCTTCGGCGCCCTTATGGCAACGACTCGCTCAAATCTCGAAAGACCTTCGAAGACAGCTACGATAGCTATGGGCGATTCCATTCACTCAATTGTTTATAACCGCCACCCCCTCGGAGAAAAACTGCATGCGCCCGACCTTGCCGCCGTAGACTACGACAGTATCATTGCCCTGCATCGCGACCGTTTCGCCGATATGAGCGACTTCACATATATAATAAGCGGAAATATCGACATCGATTCGGTGAAACGACTGGTGGAAACATACGTGGCCTCCCTACCGGGGGCCGGACGCACCGAGCGGCCTCGCGATTTCGGCTACGGCTTCTATAAAGGCCGGGGCAAGGAACACTTCACTCACCCGATGGGCGAAAATCCGACGTCAATCACATATTCGTTCTTCAACGGCGAGTGCCCCTACGATCTCAGCCACGTGCTTACCGCCCAGACTTTCGGCTCTATCCTGAAAAGCCGTCTGATGGCTGAGATTCGTGAGAAGCGCGGCCTTACCTATGGCATAAACTCGCATTGCTCGGTTACGGCGGGTTTCAACGGCCCCGATACTCCCTCGCGCTTCATAATGCCGGTTTATATCAAGGTTGCGCCGGGTCATGAAGACGAGGTGTTCGGCGTTGTGCGCGAGACAATCGACGCTCTCATAAAAGACGGTCCGACTGCCGACGAGCTTGCAAACGTGAAAGCCTATCTGATGAAGAACATTGCCGATAACCGCCGCAACAACGGCTATTGGGAGACCGTAGTGAAGGTCTACGACCAATACGGCCCCGATATGGACAGCGGCTACGAAGCTATAGTCGAATCTCTGACGCCCGCGGCTATCCGCTATTTTGCCGCCCGCTATCTCATAGACGCCGACCACGTCGAACTGACAATGGTTCCGGAGTGATTCTTTTACCTTAGCGAAGGGTTGAAAGAGTAATAAGTTTAAAGAGTTAAGATAATAGTGCGAAATGCCATTATCTTAACTCTTTAATAATACCCTTAAAAAACGGATTATTTAGCAACGATGACGAAGCCTCCGTTGGGGGCGATTTCTACGGGAACGGGGGCGCCGGCCTTGATTTTGAGGGCGCTTTTGCCGAAGTTGAGGCCGCGGCCGTCGAGGTATAGTTCGGCGTCGGCGTTGCGCAGACCGAGGGCCGAGAGGTCGAGTTTCAGTTTCACGGGCTTGGCCTCGGCATTGACACCGGCGATATACCATGTGCCCTTGTGCTTGCGGGCGAGGACTACGTAGCGGCCGGGATATCCGTCGATAAACTCGGTTTCATCCCAAGTGGTCGGCACGGCTTTCATGAATTCGATGGCGTCGGCAGGGACGTCGGTGAGGTTGTTTGGCGCCAGAGCGAAGTTCTGCACGGGATTCTGGAAGAGAATGGAGGTTGCCAGCTGGAAAGCGTCGCCGGTGACGCGGCGTGTGCCGCCGTCGTTGCCGCGGTTGAGGCGCTTGTTGAGCACAGTGCCGCCATATTCCATGATGGCGACGGCGTTGCGGATAAAGGGGTGGAGAGTGGCGTGGAATGCTTCCATGTCGCAGAAATCCTGGCCGAAGACGAGGTTTTCGGAGGCAAGGACAGCCTCGCTGCCTACGAAGTTGGGATACATGCGCTCCCAGCCGCGGGGGAGGGTACAGCCGTGGAACACGACGTCGATGCCATAGTCTGCGGCGTCGCTGAGAATGTCTTCATAGAGTCGCATGGTTTCCTGCTTGTCGCCGCCGAAGAAGTCGACCTTGATAGAGCGAATGCCGTTGTCGCGCAGCCATTTCATTTCTTTTTTGCGCACGATGGGGCGGTCCATGTGGTTGACGGGGCTCTGCTCGATGTCGTTCCAGTAGCCGCTCGATGAGTACCACAGAATCGGGTTTACATTCTTGGAATGAGCGTATTTTATGAGCTCTTCCATGCCTTTGCGGCCGATGTTGTTATCCCACCAGTTGTCGATGAGCACGTTTTCGTAGCCCATTTCAGAGGCGAGGTCTATGAATTTGCGCTGGTCTTCGGCGTTGATGGAGTTGTCCTGCCACAGAAGCCAGCTCCATGTGCCGCGTCCGGGCTGAGCGGGGCGGTCGAGCGCGTAGCGGGGTTCGACTACGTTCCAGGGGGCTGTGGTTTCGACGATAGGCTCGAGGGTGGCGCCGACGGTGATTGTGCGCCAGGGAGTTTTGCCGGGGAGGGCGATTGCGGCCGTTGCGGAGCCGTTTCCGTTGTTTTCGCCGGGCATAGGGAAGGCGATGGAGTAGACGCCGTCCTTGTAGTCGCTCAGGTGCGAGGCGCAGTAGTAGCTGTCGACACCGGTCTCGGAGAGGAGCGCCCAGCCGTCGTCGCCTATGCGGAAGAGAGCGGGGAAGGTGTAGCCATGTCCGTACTGCGAGGCTGAATCGAGCGGAGCGTCGACAGAGTAATATTCCTCATAGCTGGGCTTGGTGCGCTTCCAGCCTATCATGGGGTCGCTCTGCGGGGTTACGAAGGCTGTTGCAGACGTGGGGAAGCGGTAGCCTGTAGCCTCGCTTTCGATTATCAGAGCAGCCGTTTCGCCCTGGCGCGGAATGATATAGCGGAAGGCCACATCGTTGTCGGCCACCTCCCATTCCATGCTGAATTTATGCTTGTCGGGCCCGGCGAAGTCGGCGCGCAGGCGAGTGGCTTTGTAGTCTATGTTCTTCTTTTTGAGCTTGTCCTGAGAGAACACCCGGTGAACGGTGTCTACCTTGCTCGAAGTCATTTTGAAGCCCTTGGAGAAGTCGCCGATATTGGTGTCGAAGCCCAGGGGCGAGTTCTCGAGGATAGTTTTGCCGTCGTAGGCAATGGAGTAAACGGGGGCGTCGGCCTCGGTGCCGAGGGTCAGCACCAGGCGTCCGTCGGGGCTGCCTACATTGACAGCTCCGGCTGCAAAGGCAGCCAATAGGCACGGAATAAAAGTGAATCGGTTCATATGTATTTAAGGTTATGGGGTTTAATATGTTACCAGAGTCGGCTGCGGTCGGTGCGGAGTAATCGGAAAGCCCGGAAGGCTCCGGCGCCCATATAGCGCAGCGATCTGAGGATTGTACTTTGTCTGTTTTTCCTGAGGCGCAAAGCCTTGAGAATAAGCCGCGGTGCGAAGCTGCGGGGGTACATCAGCGCGGAAATGCAGCCCTGGGCGCGGAGAGTGGCCGGTGTGAGGGGCTTGCCGAAGCCGGTGTGCCCGTGCGGGTGCGAGCCTATGACGATGGGTGCGAAGCGGCATTCGAGTCCGCGGCGCATGGCCGTGAGGTGGAATAGCTCGTCTTCGCCGCCGTGCATGTCGGGCGAGTTTAGCCCGAAGTCGGGGTGGAAGCGAAGATTTCCGGCCTTGCTGCGGCGTATGGCGAGTTCGCAGCCTCCGATATGGTAGTTTTTTGGGTAATGTCGGCTCAGTACGGTCTCTTCGGCCGGATATGCCGGTGCCCCGGGGCGTTCTACTATGAAAGAGAATATGGCTGTGTCCGGGTGCTTTTCCATATACGCGAGCGCCTGTCTGATACCGGCTTCGGAATAGTACACGTCGTCGTCGGCTATGAGGACGAGGTCGGCGCTGCAATGGTCGAGCGCGTTGTTGCGGTTGCGAGACTGGCCGGCAATGCCGAAGCGGTCTATGAAAATGTCTGAGCGGCTTGCCAGGACTTCGGGAATGGGGGCGTCCTTGTGTTCCTGCCACGATACGATATAGCGCACGCCGCCGATATGCGGCAATTGTTGCTGCACAACACGCGCGAGGCCCTCCGGGCCGTAGGTCGATATGGCTATGTCGAGCCGGGCCATCTATCGTCTTGCAATTTTATATGCCATGCGGCTGAGGTGCCACAATGGTCTGAATTTCATTGCGAAAAGTACGTATCGGGCTCTTGCCGGCAGTTCGGGCGCTACGAATGATGTCGCCGAAACAGCCTCTCGGGCGGCTTCGGCCTTTCCCGAAATAAAAGCTCGCGAAATGGCGAAGAGCATCTGCCTGGAGTAGAAGTCTTTGAGCAGTGCGGGGTCGAAGGTTAGTTCTTCGGCAAGTTTCTTTGTCATTACGGCGACCTTGCTTGCGAATATCGCGGCCTTGGCCGGATTTTCTGTAGACGACAGGCTTTCGTGGCCGACGCGATAGGCGAGCACGGGTGTGCAGTCGTAGGCAATTCGGCCTGAGGCGGCCATGAGCACCTCGAGCTGGAAGTCTTCGCAGGGCAGCCAGCGTCCGTAGAAGAAATCGGAGTACTTCTGTGTGAGCGCTATGGCCGTGTCGCGGCGGTACATAGCAGAGCAGAGGTGTATGAATACTTCGTCCTTGCGGTGTTGCAGCAGGTATGGGAGAGCCTTGGCGCCGTCTACTATATAGTCCTGGTCGGGCACAGCGTGGTCTTCTGAAAATGTCATGCTCCCGTCGGGGTGCAGATATTTCCATGCGGCGTGGCACAGCACTATCGAGGGGTCGGAGTCCATGAGCGCGGCCTGGCGGGCGAGCTTGTCGGGGTCGGTCCAGATGTCGTCGCCGGCGAGGTCGGCGATGTATTTGCCCCGGCACTCGTAGAGCGTGTCGTAGTAGTTGTCGGCAATGCCTTTGTTCTCCTCGTTGATGATAGCTCGCACCTTGCCGGGGTAGCGGGCGGCATACTCGCGGCATATGGCCGGAGTGCGGTCGGCGGAGCAGTCGTCGGCCACGACAATCTCGAAGTCGAAATCGGTCTTCTGGGCCAATATCGAGTCGAGAGCGGCACCGATTGTGTCCTCCTGATTATAAGTGCATACTATGACTGATACCTTTGGTGTCATTCTGTCATTGTATTTTCCATTCTTACAGTTGATTCCAGAAATGGCTTGGTGTTGCGATAGACTGCAAAGCGGAGTTTCCCGTTTTTTTCGAAAGTGACATCCCAGCGTTTGTTGAAATCGAGTTCGAGGTCGGCCATGCGTATGTCGAGGCTCCCCGGCAGAATCCTTTTTTCGAGGATAAAGCGGGTCGGGTGTTCTTCCGACTGCACCATAAACCATGCCTGCGGGCCGATGCGAACAATTACATTGGTGTCGCCCGTTTCGGCATATTGCCTCATGGATTCCGGTCTTATACGCATTTCCGGCTTGTCCGGGCACATAATTTTACCCTCCATGCGATATTCCTTGTCGAAGGAAAGAATGCGGAACATATGGTCTGTAAAATCTGTGTCGGGCAGATAGACGATGCCATCGTCTGAAGCTTCGAACGCAGCATATATGGAGCGCTCGGTCTTATTCTGTTTTTCCGAGTACACCCCGAATATTGCAGTGGCCGCAGCACAGAGCGCTATGCCGGTGATGTTGAGGGTTTTTGAAAAGGCATTTCGATTCAGCACTCTGAGAATGAATATGATAAGGACTATGTTTCCCGGCACGAGCATGCGAGGCCCCCATTTGTAGCCTGTGATGATGCCGAGCGAGAAATTTGCGATTACAAAAACGCAGAAAAACAGAGATTCGGCATTGATTTTCAGGGTAAAATTCTTGCGGCGATACCATGCGGCCAAAATTGCGATTGCAGGAATAATCAGGCCGGGGAGGATTCCCAGCAATATATTTATGTTGAAGCCGGTGCTGTATTCGCCGGTTTCGCGGAGTCTGTTCCAGCTGCCGGGTGATATTGTCAGAACGATGGCCCCGAGCCCCATGAGGACAGCGGAGACCCATTGCTGCGCTGTAAGCCGGAATTTCTTATAGATAGTATATGCGGCTACTGCAAAACAGGCCGGAATAGAGAAGCCTTCGTTGCACTCTCCGAACAAAAAGCTGAAAATTCCAATCAGTATCAGGGCATAGGCCGGATACCGGCGTCGGCCGAAGAATAAGCCGAACCATATTATCATGAACAGCCCGCTCCATGCATAGTTTATCTGGAAGGGCGGGTCGAATCGTATGGGCAGCAGCAGAATCAGAAAGAGAATTGAAGCCGTTATGGCGCTTGCCGCTGTGGGCCTGCGTTTTAACGCAAATTTCAGAGTGAAGGATATGAGAGCCACCCATACGAGGGCATTGAAGACGGCAAACCAGGCTTGTCCGGCCAGGGCGCAGAATATCTGTGTTATGAAGTGAACAAAGAAGCGTCCGTTAGATGTGTAGTAGTGGTTACACTGCGATTCCCATATGTCTCTCAGGTTCTCGACATATCTTTGAGGTATGGCCTCGAAGTCTGTGGCCGACGGTTCAAGAAATTTGTAGTATATCGGATCGCCGAACCATTGGTATGTTAACGAGAAATAGAAACACACTATGCCCACGACGAGCATGGGCATGAGGTATGTGTATTTAGCTAATTTGCTGTTCATAAGACGAAGGCGACTTCTTTGAAGGCGAAGCGGCGGCCGCCGGAGAGGGTGAGGGTGCCGTCGGGCGACACGGCTTCGATTGCGGCTTCGAAGCGGGCGCCATCGGGTGTGGCGAATGTCCATCGGCCTTCGCGGCGCCACAGTCGGCTCATATAGCGGGCGGTGAGTGTGTCGGGGTCGGGTGCGGCCTCGTAGGTCGACAGCGCTGTGTTGATGGCGTCGCAGAAGCGTTCGAGCAGAGTATCGAGTTCGTATCTGCGCCCGGTAAAGTGGCAGAGCGAAGCCGGATTCGGGGCGTCGCTGATGAAGCGGGCCTGGTTCACGTTGATTCCGATGCCGGCTATGGCGCGGTCTATATGGCGGCCCGTGAGTGTGTTCTCGATGAGGATTCCGCAGATTTTACGGTCGGCCACATAGATATCGTTGGGCCACTTGATTTCGGCACGGTGCAGGCATTCGGCCTCGGCAAAAAGGGCGTCGACGGTATCTGTGATAGCCAGCGACACAATCATGGACAGCTCGAACTGGCGCGCCGCCTCGATAGTGTGCGGTCGCAGCAGGAGCGAGAATGTGAGGTTGGCTCCCGGCTCGGCTTCCCATGTGTTGCCCCTCTGGCCGCGTCCGGCGGTCTGTGAGCGTGCGGCAATGGCGAAGCCGCCGGGCGCGTCGGGGCGTCCGGCCAGCTCGGTGTTGGTCGATGCGCAGCTGTCAAGCCACTCTATGAGGCTCATTCGCTGATGGTGAGTGTGCGCGAATCGTCGTCGTTGACTGTGATTTTCACCGATACGGTGTCGTTGGGCAGTGCGGCGGCGATGCGTTCGGGCCATTCGATGAGGCAGACGGCACCGGAGTCGAAGTAGTCTTCAATGCCGAGTTCGAGAGCCTCTTCGAGCGATTCTACGCGGTAGAAGTCGAAGTGATAGATGAGCTCTGCCGTTGTGTCGGAGCGGTATTCGTTGATGAGGGCGAAGGTCGGCGAGGCTGTCTCGGCGGTGTCTACACCGAGTACTTCGCACAGGGCGTTGATAAAGGTGGTCTTGCCCGCGCCCATATCGCCGTAGAAGGCGAAGACGGTATTGTCGCCCATTTCGGCGGCAAACTGGCGGGCTGCTTCGGGCAGAGCCTCTACTGAGGGTATTTCTATTGTTCTCATAATTTTCGGGGCGTTAATGTGATAAGGGGCACCAGCATTTCTTCCATCGAGATACCTCCGTGCTGGAAGGTGCCGGTGTAGTATTGCACGTAGTAGTTGTAGTTGTTTGGATAGGCGAAAAACTCGTCGCGGGCGGCGAATATGTATGTTGTCGACACGTTTGGCGAAGGCAGGCCGAAGCGCTGCGGATTCTTTATCTCGAACACCTGGCGTGCGTTGTAGGCAAGGTTTTTGCCGAGTTTGTAGCGCAGATTGGTGTTGGTGTTTCGGTCGCCGACTACTTTGACGGGTGTGTCGACGCGGATAGTGCCGTGGTCGGTGGTGAGGACTATTTTGTAGCCTTTTGCGGCTATGCGGCGGAAGACGTCGATGGCCGACGAATGGCGGAACCATGCCTCGGTCAGGTCGCGGTATGCGGCGTTGGTGGCGGCAAGTTCGCGTATCATCTTCGATTCGGTGCGCGCATGCGACATCATGTCGATAAAGTTGAAGATGATGATGTTGAGGTCGTTGGCTTCGAGACGGTCAAATTCGCGGAGGAGGCGGTCGGCTCCGGCGCTGTCGTTTATCTTGGTGTAGGAGAATTTATTGTTGCGGCGGTAGCGCTCGAGCTGGGTGGCTATCAGGGGCGACTCGTTGATATTCTTCCCTTCTTCCGAGTCTTCGTCGATCCACAGGTCGGGGAATAATTTTTCGATCTGCGCAGGCATCAGGCCCGAGAAAATGGCGTTGCGGGCATACTGGGTTGCCGTGGGGAGAATGGAGGTGTATAGCCGCTCGTCCATATTGAACATGTCGGCGAGCAGGGGTTTCACCGTGCGCCACTGGTCGAGGCGGAAGTTGTCTATGAGAATGAAAAACACCTTCTCGCCCGCATCGAGCATCGGGAACACCACCGAGGGGAATATGCGCGGGCTCATAAGCGGCGCGTCGGGGCCGGTGCAGCCGTCGGGCACCCAGTCCTCGTAGCGGCGGCGCACCCATTTGTAAAACTCGGCATCGGCTTCTTTTTTCTGGGTCTCGAGCAGTTCGTCCATACTCGAACCTGCGCCGGCCAGCTCCATTTCGCGGAATACAAGGCGGTCGTAGAGCGCATACCAGTCATCGATACTGTCGGCGCTGTTTATGAGCATGCTCAGGTTGCCGAAATCCTCGCGGTAATCGCGCTGGGTCTTTTCCTGCACGAGCTGCCCTGCGTGGAGGTGTTTTTTGATTGCGATCAGTATCTGGCTTGGATTCACGGGCTTGATGAGATAGTCGGCTATTTTGCTGCCGACAGCCTGGTCCATTATGTTTTCCTCCTCGCTTTTGGTAATCATAATTACCGGAATATGAGGCAGACGCTGCTTAATCAGCGACAGGGTTTCGAGGCCGGTCAGACCGGGCATATTCTCGTCGAGAATAATGAGGTCGAATGGCTCGGACATGGCAAGGTCGAGGGCGTCGCGGCCGTTGTTGGCCGTTGTTACGTCGTAGCCCTTGTTACGCAAGAAGAGCATGTGGGGCTTGAGGAGGTCGATTTCGTCGTCGGCCCAGAGAATTTTTTGCTTCATATTCATTACTTGCAAAAATACTCATTTCCCCCCAATTCTGCAACCCTGCAGCCCTGCAATGCCTATTAGAGCTTGTTTAATAACATATGTGGAATCACAGGGCAAAAAGAACGAGATGGATTTATATCTGAGACGAAGGAGCATAGC
>CAJTOB010000028.1 GCA_910578035.1 uncultured Muribaculaceae bacterium | reverse complement strand
GGTTGACTGATCTTGGCATTGTTTCAGATGATTTTTTGAACGTCAGCGTCCGTCGGCGTGACGGTGCTTAAAGCTGAGCATTCGGTTAATAATGAATTATAAAATCACGAATTAAGCTGTCGTAGTGATTGCGAATCGAGAGAAACCGTCGGTCTTATCTGAGGCCGAGGAGAGCTTTGACGTTAGCAGCGTCCACACGGGCAACGAGACCGGCGTGTGTAAGGTTGCGTTTCTGCTTTTTGGTCTTCTTGGTCAAGATGTGGCTCTTGAAAGCGTGTTTTCTCTTGATTTTTCCTGATCCGGTAAGGGCGAACCTCTTTTTGGCACCGGAGTTAGTCTTAATCTTGGGCATTTGTTTGTTTATTAATGTAGTTAATTCGAGTTGTATAATTTTGCGCCAACCCGTGGCGCCGAATCATTTCTTTTTGGGCGAAATCATTATAATCATTCGCTTGCCTTCGAGCAAAGGCATCTGCTCAACCTTTCCAAAGTCTTCGAGGTCGTTGGCAAAACGGAGCAGGAGCACTTCGCCTTGCTCTTTGAAGAGAATCGAGCGGCCTTTGAAGAATACATAGGCTTTTACCTTGGCGCCTTCCTGAAGGAAGCCGATGGCGTGCTTGAGCTTGAAGTTGTAGTCGTGGTCGTCGGTCTGGGGTCCGAAACGGATTTCCTTTACTACGACCTTTGTCGACTTGGCCTTTATCTCCTTGGCTTTCTTCTTCTGCTGATAGAGATATTTCTGATAGTCGAGCACCTTGCATACCGGGGGCTCGGCATTGGGCGAAATCTCTACGAGGTCGAGTTCGAGCTCTTCGGCTATCTTGCGGGCCTCATGAATGGAGTAGATGCCTGGCGTCACGTTGTCGCCGACGAGACGCACCTCGCGTGCGCGGATGTGCTCGTTGATATTGTTCGGCGCCTGTTTCACCTGGCGAGGGTCGCGGCGCTGAGGGCCGCGTGCTCCGGGAGCGCCGGCAGGGCGCGGTGCACCGGGGTGGAAAGGTGGTTTTTTCTCCATTCAGGGATTATTGGTTAATCAATTGGTTGACTTCTTCGGTCAAAAGCGCTGCAAAGTTAGCAATTTTCATCGAACCGAGGTCGCCTTGACCAGGTTTTCTTACAGAAACTTCACCATTTTCTGCTTCTTTTTCGCCAACTATGAGCATATAGGGTATTCTTTTGAGCTGGTTGTCGCGGATTTTGCGGCCGAGGGTCTCGTTGCGGTCGTCGATATCGAGGCGGATATCTGCGTCTTCGAGTTCTTCTTTTACCTTGCGGGCGTAGTCGAGATATTTGTCGCTCACAGGGATAATCACGGCCTGCTCGGGAGCGAGCCAGAGGGGGAAGTGTCCGGCGGTGTGCTCCAGAAGGACTGCCACGAAGCGTTCCATCGAGCCGAAGGGGGCGCGGTGAATCATCACAGGGCGGTGCTTGGCGTTGTCGCGGCCGGTATATTCGAGTTCGAAGCGTTCGGGCAGGTTGTAGTCAACCTGGATTGTGCCCAGCTGCCAGCGGCGTCCGATGGCATCTTTTACCATGAAGTCGAGTTTGGGGCCGTAGAAAGCGGCTTCGCCGAGCTCGGTGCGTGCGTTGATGCCTTTTTCCTTGCAGGCTTCGATGATGGCCTGTTCGGCTTTGTGCCAGTTCTCGTCGCTACCGATATATTTTTCTTTGTTGTTGGGGTCGCGGAGCGAAATCTGAGCCTCGTAGTTCTCAAATTTGAGGGCCTTGAAGATATAGAGGATAATATCCATCACCTTCAGGAACTCGTCCTTTATCTGGTCGGGGGCGCAGAAGATGTGGGCGTCGTCCTGCGTGAAACCGCGTACGCGGGTGAGTCCGTGGAGTTCGCCGCTCTGCTCATAGCGGTATACGGTGCCGAACTCTGCAAGACGCAGAGGCAGCTCGCGGTATGAGCGGGGCAATGCGCGGAATATTTCGCAGTGGTGCGGGCAGTTCATCGGTTTGAGCAGATATTCCTCGCCTTCCTCAGGGGTGTGGATGGGCTGGAATGAGTCTTTGCCATACTTGGCGTAGTGGCCGGAGGTCACGTAGAGCTGCTTGTTGCCGATATGGGGGGTGATTACCTGGAGGTAGCCGTAGCGCTTCTGGATTTTGCGGAGGAACTGCTCGAGGCGGTCGCGGAGAGCGGCGCCTTTGGGGAGCCAGAGGGGTAGACCGGCGCCTACGCGCTGTGTGAAGGCGAAGAGTTCCATTTCTTTGCCGAGTTTGCGGTGGTCGCGCTTCTTGGCTTCTTCGAGCAGGGCGAGGTATTCGTCGAGCATCGACTTCTTGGGGAAAGTGATGCCATAGACGCGCACAAGCTGGTTGCGCTTCTCGTCGCCGCGCCAGTATGCGCCGGCGAGCGAGGTTACTTTCACGGCCTTGATGGGTGCGGTCGACGGAATGTGCGGGCCGCGGCAGAGGTCGGTGAAGTTGCCCTGTGTGTAGGTGGTGATGTGGCCGTCTTTGAGCTCGGAGATAAGCTCACATTTGTATTCCTCACCACGGTCGCCGAAGAGTTTGAGGGCGTCGGCCTTCGATATGTCGGCGCGGACGATGGCCTCGTTCTTCTTTGCAAGTTCGAGCATCTTGGCTTCGATTTTGGCGAAGTCGTCGCTGGTGAGTTTGTTTTCGCCCGGGTCGATGTCGTAGTAGAAACCGTTTTCGACGGCCGGGCCGATGCCGAATTTCACTCCGGGGTAGAGTTCCTGAAGCGCTTCGGCAAGGAGGTGTGCCGAGCTGTGCCAGAATGCATGCTTTCCTTCGGGGTCTTCCCATTTGAAAAGCTTGATGGCGGCGTCTTCGGCAATGGGGCGGGTGAGATCCCACTCGTTGTCGTTGACGCTGGCGGCCAGCACCTCGCGGGCGAGGCGCGGCGATATGGATTCGGCTATCTGAAGCGGAGTTACTCCGGCTTCAAATTCCTTTACGCTATTGTCGGGAAATGTGATTTTAATCATGATTAAAAACGTTGTTAATCAGCCAATTGCGCCGATTTTGACGTAAATGGCCTCGAAACCGTCCGCAAAGATACGAATAATCCGCCGAAAACCAAAGTGTTCCGGCGGATTTTTTTGATTGATGCGATGTGACTACAGTTTTTGTAAAAGAAGCGTCAGTGTGCGGCTTTTGTAGCGGCTACTATGTCCTGAAGGGTGAAAGAGCCTCGCATTATTATTACAGTGGCATCGGTTTCGGCAATTGCTTTGATTATACATTCGTTTTTGTTGCCTCCCGGTGTGGCCATGAGTATGTCTACGTTGTCGCCGTCGTCGCGTACAGACATAAGTTTTTCATATTTTTTATCGTTGAATGCGGTTTTGACTTTGTTTCTGAGGATTGCGGCCTTGTCGCCTTCGGCAGTCATAATCCATATACCGTCGATTTTAGATGCTATGCTGCTGAGGTTCATGTTGTCGGAGCCTATGTCGAGGTCTCCGGCGAGTGAAATCATGGTTTTGGATACATATACTGTCGTTATGCCCGGAGTGTTCTCGCACGATTCGAAGAGCGATTCTGCGTGGGCGATTATGGCCGAAAGGCTGATTACGAGTAGGATAATAAATTTTTTCATAGTGTTTTTATAGTTTGTTTAACGAATTTTCTGCTGTGGTGATTGCCTCGGAGGCTGTCTGGGCGCCGGCGTCCATGGCTGAGTAGCCTTTGCGCACGGTTTTTGTGAGTAGCGTGAGCGCCATGAGAGTGTGCTCGCGGGCTTCTTCGGGTGTCATTTCCGGCTGAGCCGGTTTGCTGTCGAGGAAGTGTACGGAAGCAGCTATTGCAAGTACAAGCACGGCGGCAACTGCGGCAATGCGGCTGTAGCGTGGGCGCAGTCGGCACTTCACTTCTTTGACGGCACGCCCGTCGATGGCTTTTTCGATGTCTGCACGCAGTTTTTCGGGAGCCTCGACCGGGCCGGTCACGGCGGCGAACACCGCACGGTCGGTCTCGAGCTCAGGGTCTACCGCGCTCTCTGAGAAATACTCGCGGATTATGCGCTCTTCGTCGAGTGTCGAGTCGCCGGCGTAGTATTTGGCGAGCAGGCTTTTGATGTATTCGGTTTCTATGTTCATTTTTCGAAATATTTGCGGATTGTGGAGCGTGCGCGGCTCAGAAGGACTCGGATATTGCCGGCCGACAGGCCGGTGGCTTCTTCGATTTCGTCCATTTCGCAACCTTCGAAGTCGCGCATTGTCAGGACTATTCGCTGATTGTCGGGCAGAGTGGCTGCAATCGCTTTTATATGTTTTATCCGGTCGGAGGTCTCTATTTCGCTTTCGAGCGATTTGTCGGCTGCTACAGCACCGGCGGTGTCGAGGCTGTCGGGGTGCCGGCGGCTGCTTATGAGCGATATTGCTGCGTTGCGTGCGGCTGCTATGCAGTATGCTTGGGTGTTGGCTACGGCATCGAGTTTGTCGCGGCTCTCCCATAGCTTTATGGCGGCGTTCTGCACGGCGTCGGAGGCATCGGCGCTGTTGCCGCATAGCGCAAGGGCTACTCTGTACATAGCGTCGAGGTGCACGCACACTCTTTCTTTGAACGCGGCTGCCGTCATCGGTTTTCGGCTATCTTTTTGAGGTCTTCGGCAGTGAAGGTGCCCGAAAGTTCTATGAATGCACAGTCGGCGCTGTCGACCGTGAATATATAGAGGTTTTTGAACTTTTTGCCGTCGGAGCGGCTGAAAATCCTCACTCTTGTGTCGTTGTCTTTTGCATTCATGAGTTCGTCGAAGTCGTTGGCTTCCTCTTTGAGGCGCCTTTCAAACTGAGATTTGACGGAATTGCCGGCGCCTTCTATGTTGAGCACTCTTACGCCTGAAATTTTACCGACCGCGGGCACATCGCCTGCCGGGCTGCTTATCTTGCCAAGCCAGAGAAGGAATTTGGGAACTTTTACATATTCGGCGTTTTCGGCGTTTTTAAATTCGTCGAAAAGTTTTGCCGGATTGCCGGCCCAGGCGCCCGAAACGGCTGCCGAAAGGAGTATTGCGCTTAAAAATCGTTTCATTGTTTTGCTGTTTTGTCTTGTAGACTGCGCCAAGCCGCGTAAAGTTACAAAAACTCCGCTTTTTTTTGTACTTTTGCACTCGCAACCAATCTCACATCTTGTGAAAGACACAGTTAAGAATATAGCCGTTCTTGGCGCGACCGGTTCGATCGGCAGCCAGACGCTCGATATAATAGCATCGCACCCCGAGCGCTATCGCGCCGTCGTGCTTACAGCCGGCAGTCGTGCCGACAAACTCATCGAAGCCGCCATTGCGCATCGTCCGCGGCGTGTTGTTATCGGACGCACCGAGCTCCTGCCCCGTGTGGAGGCAGCTCTTGCGCCGCTCGGCATAGAGTGCCGCGCCGGCGACGAGGCTCTTGCCGAATGTGTCGAGGCCGACGACATCGATACCGTTCTTACAGCCACCGTAGGCTACAGCGGCCTGCAGCCTACCGTCCGCGCCATAAGAGCCGGCAAGGATATCGCCCTTGCCAATAAGGAAACCCTTGTGGTTGCCGGCGAAATGATTAACCGCATGCTCGCCGAGTCGCCATCGAAGATTTATCCTGTCGATTCCGAGCATTCTGCCATCGCCCAGTGCCTTGCCGGCGAGGACCCGGCCTGTGTGAAGCGTCTGCTTATCACGGCCTCGGGAGGCCCCTTCCGCACATGGCCGGCCGACCGCATGGCAGAGGCTACAGCCGCCGACGCCCTCAAGCACCCCAACTGGAATATGGGTCGGAAAATAACCATCGATTCGGCCACGATGATGAACAAGGCCTTCGAAATCATTGAGGCGCACTATCTTTTCGGTGTCGAGTCCGGCCGAATCGAGGCTGTTGTTCACCCCCAGTCGATTGTACACTCGATGGTAGAGTTTGTCGACGGTGCCGTAAAGGCTCAGCTCGGCTTGCCCGACATGCACCTGCCGATAGCCTACGCCCTCGGCTGCCATGCGCGTCTCGACGGCGCAGCGGGCCATATGAGTCTTGCCGATTTTGCCACTCTCACATTCGAGAAACCCGATGTGAAGCGCTTCCCCTGTCTCGGCCTTGCTCACACGGCACTCGAGCGCCGCGGCAACACGGCATGCGTAATCAACGCGGCCAACGAAATCGCCGTTGCAGCCTTCCTCGAAGGCCGCATTAAATTCGGACAAATTTACGGCGTGATAGAGCGTACTCTCGAAGCGGTGCCATATATCGCCGAGCCTGTGTTCGACGACTACGTGGCCTCCAACGCCGAAGCGCGCGTAAAAGCTGCTGAAATGATTAAATAACAATAATTTAAATTTATAAACTTGGAAATTCTCGTAAAAGCGGCGCAGCTTGTTCTGGCTCTCGTGATATTGGTGACAATACACGAGTTCGGACATTATATCTTCGCCCGCATATTCGGCGTGAAAGTGACACGCTTCTTTCTCTTCTTCAACCCATGGTTCTCAATCCTGCGCTATGACCCTATGAAGGGCACCCTCGAATTCATAGCCCCCGGCGAACGCAAGGACGGAACATGGCCCAAACCACTTAAGACATGGCAGGTGTCAAAGCCCCGCCAGCCTCGCCCCGACGGCAAGCCGACATGGCGCGATACCGTCTACGGTCTCGGCTGGCTGCCTCTCGGCGGTTACTGCGCTATCGCAGGCATGGTCGACGAGACCCAGGACAGCAGCAAACTTGCCGCCGAACCTCAGGACTGGGAGCTTCGCAGCAAGCCCGCATGGCAGCGCCTCTGTGTCATGGCTGCCGGTGTGGTGCTCAACTTCATTCTTGCCATATGTATATATATAGGTATAGCATTCCACTGGGGCGACGATGTTGTGGCCTATCAGGATATGAGCGAGGGCATGAACTTCTGCCCCGAACTTAAAGAAGCCGGATTCCGCGACGGCGACATTCTCCACAGCCTCAACGGCCGGCCGCTCGAGGCTGCCGACTACTCGGCCGGCTGGGATATGCTTCAGCCCGGCGCGCGTGTCGGAGTGCTCCGGAATGGCTCTGAGGTGGAAATCACCGTGCCCGAAGATGTTATCCGTGCGCTCGTGGCAAAAGGCAAGGATGCTGTGCCGATGACCGCCCGCATACCTGTTGTGGTTGCCAAGACCGTTGCCGGAGGCAATGCTCTTAAAGCCGGTCTTCAGCCGCTCGACCGCATTCTGACCGTCGATGGCGACACTACCGGCTTCGTGGAGATTTTCAGGGAATCGCTCGCCGCCCACAAGGGCGAGACTGTGCCGCTGGGTATTGTGCGCGGCGACAGCACCTTTACACTTCCTGTCGAAGTGAGCGACGGCGGCACCATCGGCATACAGATGCTCAGCCCGGTAGATATTTTCAAGCGCACCAAGATTGAATATAACTTCTTCCAGGCCATACCCCGCGGTTGGGAAATCGGCACAGGACAGCTGTCGAACTATGTGTCGTCGCTCGGGCTCGTATTCACCAAGGAGGGCGCGCAGAGCCTCGGCGGCTTCGCCACCCTCGGCGACCTCTTCCCGACGCGCTGGAACTGGGAGGCGTTCTGGCAGATTACAGCCTTCCTCTCCATCATTCTCGCCTTTATGAACATCATACCCATTCCGGCACTCGACGGCGGCTATATC
Source organism: uncultured Muribaculaceae bacterium (assembly GCA_910578035.1). Taxonomy (GTDB): domain Bacteria; phylum Bacteroidota; class Bacteroidia; order Bacteroidales; family Muribaculaceae; genus CAG-873. The sequence continues at coordinate 31,721 of CAJTOB010000028.1, read as the reverse complement.
CTCTTCCTGCTTGTCGAAATCATCACCCGCCGAAAACCATCCGACCGTTTCCTCGAAATAGCCAATACGATAGGATTCTTCTTCCTGCTGGCCCTCCTGTTCTATGCCAACGGAAACGACCTCTATCGGATATTCTTAAAATAGGCAGATGAGCCGGTGGGCCGACAGGCAGACAAGCTTTTTAAGTATACATGCCTTTAGCTCCCGCTCCAAGCCTCAATACTACAAAATATCGCATAATAACCGCTTGTCAGCCTGATTGATTTTCGGTCAAAGAGTCCGTCAGCCTGTCAGCCTAACCGCATAATAGCTCAAAATGGAACTGCGTTTGCGCCGTGGAAAAGAAGAATCGCTTGACCGCTTTCACCCCTGGGTGTTTTCGGGAGCATTAGTAAAAATGCCTGAAGAAGGCGATGGTGTAGAAGAGGGCGACCTCGTGACTGTCGTTGCCTCTGACGGCCGCATTGTCGGAACCGGTCATTTTCAGATCGGCAGCATTGCCGTGCGTATGCTCACATTCGGTACCGACGAGACTGTCGACGAGGCTTTCTATCGCCGCCGTCTCGCCAGCGCCCTCGAACTCCGCAAGGCGCTCGGCTTCCCCTCGGCCGCGACCGACGCCTTCCGTCTTGTGCATGGCGAAGGCGACTTTCTGCCCGGCCTTGTTGTCGATGTCTACGGCGATACTGCTGTAATGCAGGCGCATTCGCCCGGCATGCACTTCGCCCGCGATATAATAGCCCGTGAGCTTGCGTCGCTTCCCGGCCTCGGTGTGTCTAATGTCTACTATAAATCGGAGACCACGCTGCCTTACAAGGCTCACCTCGACCCGCAGAACGATTATATCGTCGGCGGCTATACCCACGATGTAGCCACCGAAAACGGCCTTAAATTCCACATCGACTGGCTGCGCGGCCAGAAGACAGGTTTCTTCGTCGACCAGCGCGACAACCGCGACCTCATACGCCGCTACAGCGCCGGCCGCAGCGTGCTCAACATGTTCTGCTACACGGGCGGCTTCTCGGTCTATGCCCTGGCCGGAGGTGCGCGCGAGGTAGTATCGGTCGATTCGTCGGCTAAGGCTATCAGCCTCACCGACGCCAATGTGGAGCTGAATTTCCCCGGCGATACCCGCCATGTGTCGCAGGCCATCGACGCTTTCAAATATCTCGACGGAATGGAAGCAGGCCGTCACGACCTCATAATCCTCGACCCGCCGGCGTTTGCCAAGCATCGCAGCGCACTGCGCAACGCCTTGCAGGGCTACCGCCGCCTCAATGCCCGCGCATTCGAGAAGATTGCTCCCGGCGGCATTCTCTTCACATTCTCGTGCTCGCAGGCCGTCAACCGCGAACAGTTCCGTCTGGCTGTGTTCAGTGCTGCCGCGCAGAGCCGCCGCCGGGTGCGCATACTCCATCAGCTTACGCAGCCGGCCGACCACCCGGTGAACATCTATCACCCCGAAGGCGAATATCTGAAGGGGCTTGTGCTCTACGTAGAATGAAAATCAAGCTTTTGTGCGTGGGCGGCGTACGCGATGCCGCAATCTCCAAGGCCATAGATATGTATGTGAAGCGCATACCTCACTACTGGCCTTTCTCCATGGTGTGCATACCCGATGTGAAAGGCGCCCGCGACCCCAAGGGGCAGAAAGCGCTCGAAGGTGCGAAAATACTTGCTGAAACAGCCCCGGGCGACTTCCTGATGCTCCTCGACGAGCGCGGCAAGCAGTACACTTCGCGCCAGTGGGCCGATTTTTTACAAAAAAAGAGTGTGGAGTTGCCGCGGACGCTCGTCCTCACCGTCGGAGGCCCCTATGGCTTCAGCCAGGAAGTCTACGACCGTGCCGATGCCATGATTTCGCTCTCTGCCATGACATTTCCTCACGAACTTGTGCGGCTGTTTGCCGTAGAGCAGATATACCGCGCCGGCACTATCCTGCGAGGCGAGCCATACCATCACGACTGAATCTGTACGCGAGGTTCTACGAGCAGGCGCGTAGCAGAAATATGAAAAATACGACGGCGCAGATGACTATCACAGTTGTCGTGTCGTCGTTTTTTGAGGCGTATAATCGGGCTATATGGTCGTTTACACTTTTTTCTACCGCCGGACTCAGCCCCCAGCTCTTGCACTTGGAAAGCAGCGACATGGCCCGGGCCGTTTTGGGCTCTCCTTTGCGATACTTGCCAAGGCGCGACAGTGCCGCCATCAGGTGATTGGCGCAGCCGTCGGCCCACGATTGGTATGCGGCCTTGTCTTTGCGCTCGAGCTCGTTGCGTAGGCGGCTCATGCCGCTGTCGGCGTCGTCGAAAAAGCGGGAGCATTCTTCGATAGACGGTTTTGCGTCCGAAAGGCGCCCGATGCATCTGTTCAGATATTCGATGGTGCTCTTTATAGAATCGGGGCGCTCGGGTTCGTCGGCCAAAATTGCGGTTTCGGGCTTGCTTGCCTCTTTTTCGGTGCTCGGAGCGGCGTAGCGGCTCAGCGGCGACAGGGTAGAGGGCTTGCCCTCAGCTGCGGTTCTGATGCTGACGGCCGGTCTTGGTTTCGGTCTGCGGGGGGCCGGTGCTGCTTCGATGACCTCAGACGCGGCCGTGTGCAGCGGAGGTGGTGTTGCCGGTGCGAGGCGCCGGTAGAGCGCTGTGAGCTCTTGTGAACTCATAGATATGCCCGGTGCCAGAAGGGTGCAGAGCTCGCGGGGCCTGTCGGCCGACAGGCGGTCGGCTGCGGCCTGAGCCTCAACTGTGCGGTCGGTTGCCAGAAGAAGCACAGCCAGATTGTGGCATGCAGAAACCGATTCCGGCGATGCTTTCCAGATGTCTTCGGCCAGGCGCAGATTGCCCTTGGAAATGGCGTCGAGGGCGGTCGTGTCGATAGCGTCGGCCGATGTGAACCAGAATAATGCATGCTCCAGCCGGTCTGCCGGTCTTTGCAGGGCCGCACGCGCGGCGGAGATATTTTCAGGCGTCCGTTCGATAGTGCCGCATAGCGAGTCGAGTGATTCGGGAGTCTCTGCCGACAGCCCGGTGCGGAGTTTTGCCAGCATCTGCATGGAGCGGCCTGCGATGGCGCTCGAGGTGGCGTTGGCAAAGACACCGAGAATGCGGAACGGGTTGTTTTTTATAACAGACATGGGCAATGAATCGCAGTTTGTACAAAGTTACGATTGTTCGGGGAGATTTCGATAATCCAATCTCGTTTTTTTTTGCTAATTTTGCACTCACGAGATAATAGTATATGGCAAAAATTTTAGTAACGGGCAGCAACGGACAGCTCGGGCAGGAACTCCGCCGGGTCTTCGAAAACGACATGCCCGGTGTGACAACATACATAAACCGTGAAGAGCTCGACCTCACCGACCGCGAGGCCGTCGAGCGTTTTCTCCGTGCAGGCAACTTCACGCATATTGTAAACTGCGCTGCATACACGGCCGTAGACCGCGCCGAAGAGGAAAAACTGCAGTGCAAGGAGGCCAACGTAGACATTCCGTCTAATTTCGGACGCCTCGCCGATGAGCTCGACCTCAGAATAATACATCTGTCGACCGACTATGTGTTCGACGGCCATACATGGCTGCCCTATGCCGAAGTGGCAAAGCCTGAGCCGCTTTCGGTCTACGGCACCACCAAGCGCAAAGGCGAAACGGCACTCATGGGGCTTGCTCCCACAGCCATGATTATTCGCACCGGATGGCTCTATTCGGCATATGGCAAAAACTTCCTCAAAACAGTACTTCGTCTTGCCTCATCAGAAGGCCGCATGAGCATGGTTGCCGACCAGATCGGCACGCCGACCTATGCCGGCGACCTCGCGCAGGCAATTTCAGATATAATAAGGTCCAAGCACTGGAATCCGGGCATTTTCCACTATGCCAACGAAGGCGTGGCCTCCTGGTATGACTTCGCTGTCGCAATACTCGAGGAATGCGGAATGCCCGACAAAGCTCGTGTTGTGGAGCCTATTCCGACAGCCGACTATCCCACGCCGGCCACACGGCCTTTCTATTCCGTCCTCGACAAGTCGAAAATAAAGGCCACATACGGCCTCACTATATCACACTGGCGCGATGCCTTGCGCCGTTGCATTTCTCAAATGTCAAGCACTCAGAAAAATGGCTAATCTAAAAGAAGAAATAAAACGGCGACGCACATTCGCCATCATATCGCACCCCGACGCCGGCAAGACAACTCTCACCGAAAAGCTGCTCCTCTTCGGCGGCGCTATCCACATTGCCGGTGCTGTGAAATCCAATAAAATCAAGAAGACAGCCACTTCCGACTGGATGGAAATCGAAAAACAGCGCGGAATCTCGGTGGCTACCTCTGTGATGGGTTTCAACTATGGCGATTATAAAATCAACATTCTTGATACTCCCGGTCACCAGGACTTCGCCGAAGACACCTACCGCACCCTTACGGCGGTAGACAGCGTTATCATCGTGGTCGATGTTGCCAAAGGCGTCGAGACTCAGACTCGTAAGCTCATGGAGGTGTGCCGCATGCGCAATACTCCGGTTATCATCTTCGTCAACAAGCTCGACCGCGAGGGCCGCGACCCCTTCGAGATTCTTGACGAACTCGAGGCCGAGCTCAAAATCGCCGTCCGTCCGCTGTCGTGGCCTATCAATATAGGCGCCAAATTCAAAGGCGTTTACAATATCTACGAGAAAAGCCTCGACCTCTTCACTCCCGACAAACAGCGCGCCACGGAGCGTGTCGAAATCGACGACATCAACGACCCTCGCATCGACGAGGCTGTAGGCGAGGTCGATGCCGCCAAACTCCGCGAAGACCTCGAACTCGTCGAAGGTGTATATCCCGAATTCGATGTCAACGACTACCTTGCCGCCCGCACGGCGCCGGTATTCTTCGGCTCTGCACTCAATACCTTCGGCGTCAAGGAAATGCTCGACTGCTTCGTGAAGATTGCACCCGAACCACGCCCTGTCACCGCCCTCGAGCGCGTGGTAGAGCCCCAGGAAGACGCATTCAGCGGTTTCGTCTTCAAAATCCATGCCAACATGGACCCCAACCACCGCAGCTGTATCGCTTTTGTCAAGGTATGTTCCGGCAAATTCGAGCGCAACGCCCCCTATAAGCACATGCGCACCGGCAAGACACTGCGATTCGCCGCCCCTACAGCCTTCATGGCGCAGAAAAAGAGCATTGTCGACGAGGCCTATCCCGGCGACATCGTCGGTATTCCCGACACAGGCAACTTCAAAATCGGCGACACCATCACTTCCGGCGAAGAGATTCACTACAAGGGTCTTCCGAGCTTCTCGCCCGAAATGTTCATGTATATCGAAAACACCGACCCCATGAAGTCGAAGCAGCTCGAAAAAGGCATTCAGCAGCTCATGGACGAGGGCGTGGCACAGCTCTTCATGCACCAGTTCAACGGCCGCAAGGTCATCGGCACTGTCGGACAGCTCCAGTTCGAGGTCATACAGTACCGCCTCCTGCACGAATATGGCGCGCAGTGCCGCTGGGAGCCGATGTCGATGTACAAAGCCTGCTGGATAGAAAGCGACGACCCCGCCGCCCTCGAAGCCTTCAAGAAGCGCAAGCACCAGTTCATGGCCCTCGACCGCGAAGGCCGCGACGTCTTCCTTGCCGACTCCCAGTTCGTCCTCACAATGGCCCAGAACGACTTCCCAAAAATCCGCTTCCACTTCACCAGCGAATTCTAATCCATAATCAATTAATAATTAATAATGTATAATTAATAATTGAGACTAATATAGGGTATTCAAATTTAATTATCAGGTATTAATTCTTAATTATAAATTATTAATTCTAAATTTTCAATGTCCTGTCTTCGAGCGCTTCTGTGCATTATCTTTCCTCCACTCGCCGTCCTCGACAAGGGATGCGGTTCCATTCTGCTGGTTACCGTACTGACGTGTTTCGCCTGGCTTCCCGGCGTGATAGGTGCTCTTATAATCTGCAATAAACAACAATGAACCTTCTCAGATACCTGATATTGCCCCTTGCCGGGCTGCTGGCCTTTGCCGCGTCGGCACAGAGCCCGGTGCGTTTCGGCTGCGAGGCAACCGACACCACGGCCATTACCGCCATGCTCGACAAGGCCGTCGGCCGGAACTTTGCAAATCCCGAGGCGAGGGTAGCCTTCTTTGCCCGCATGTTCGAGGGCGTGCCATACGCCGCACACACCCTTGAGGGCGATGAAGAAGTCCTCACCGTGCATATCGACAGCCTCGACTGCACCACATTTGTCGAAACGGCTATCGCTCTTGCCTTTACTATAGGCGAAGGGCGCTCGTCGTGGCGCGATTTTATCTACAATCTGCGCCGTATACGCTATCGCGGCGGCGAAATCGACGGCTATCCATCGCGTCTGCACTATATAAGCGACTGGGCTGTAGACAACAAGTACCGCGGCAACATCGACGATGCAACCACGCTCTTTCCCCGCGTGACAAACATGACACGCACCATCGACTTCATGACCGAAAACCGCAACCGCTATCCTGCGCTTGCCGATTCGGCCAATTTCGCCCGCATACGCTCTATCGAAAACGGCTACCGCAACCACCGCTTCACATATGTAAAAACCATCGACCTCGGCTCGAAAGACACAAAAGCCGCCTTTCACGACGGTGACGTTGTAGCCCTCGTGTCGAACCTCAAGAATCTCGATGTCACACATATGGGTATCATCGTAAAAGATTCACCCACCGCAGAGCCATATCTGCTCCATGCCTCGTCGTCGCACGGCAAAGTGGAAGTGACAGCCCGTCCTCTGGCCGAGTTCATGAAGAAAAACCGTCAGTGGCTTGGTGTGCGAGTGTTCCGTCTGATTGAATAAACCAACACCCTCCGCTATGCGCCCCCGACTTAAATATTTCGACATGATGAAAGGCCTTGCCATCTTTCTGGTGGTAATGGGCCATGTTCTCACAATGTGTGTCCGCGAAATCGACCGGGCGCCGGTGTTCAAGTTTATCGGGCAGATACACATGCCTCTGTTCTTCTTTATCAGCGGCTGGTTCGCAGTGAAAATCGGTTCCGATGGCCTCCTCAAAACGCCCGGTCTGCTATCGCGGGCCAAGCGTCTGCTGCTGCCTATGCTCGGCGCTTCTACCCTTTTCATATATTATTATCCCCATTCGGGCCTTCAGAGCCCCTTCGATTCGACATGGAGCGGCCTTTGGCTCAATGTGTGGAAAAACGGCTATTGGTTCACCTTCGTGCTCTTCGAGATTTTTGCCGTTTATGCCGCTCTTACCTTCGTGCTCAGGCGCATGGCCTCGTTTTGGCTCGAGCTCCTCGCCGTAGCCGTCGCATGGGCCGTGCTCGGAGGCATATACTATGTGCTGCCCGGAGTCTGCGACGCCGCTATGTCGTTTGAACTTGTCTTTACATTCTTTCCTATATTTATGGCCGGCGTGCTCGCCCGGCGCCATGCCGACGCATTCATGCGTCTTTGCGCATCGTCTGAAGCCCTTACGGTCTCCCTCTTTGTCACAGTCATCTGCATGGCTTTTGTCTGCTGGCCCTGGCGCTATAGCTTCGGAAGCGCGTTCAACGTCATTCTCGCGCAGATTGTCATGCAGATATCGCTCGCAATCATAGCGGTGGCCGTTGTAAAGCCATGGAGCGAGCGCGCCTTCGACCCTGCCCGTGAGAAGCCCGGCCGATTTGCCGCCATGTGGGCTTTCCTGGGCGACAAGAGCCTCGCCATATATCTGCTCCATTATTTCTTCCTCTATCCGATGCCGTTCATGAAGCCGATGCTCGAGTCGTTCGACCTTGCAGTAGTGCCTCTCACGGTTTTCGCGGCCCTCGGAGCCATTCCGGTAATAGCCCTCGGCCTCTGCGCGGATTACATTTTTTCGTTTTCCCGCTTTCTGTGCACATTCCTCACCGGCTCTACGCCTAAATGACAACACCGTCGCTCATAGCCTTTGACCTCGACGATACCCTCTACAAAGAGCGCGATTTCCTGCGTTCGGGGCACCGTGTGCTTGCCCGCATTCTTGCCGAAGCAACCGGCGAAGATGCCTGTGAATTGTTTGCGCTTATCAGCGGCAATCATCCGCGTGGCATAGAGGCCGCCCTGGCCGCCCTTGCCGCAAAATGCCACGACATGCCCTTCACAGTCGACGCCCTCGTAGAAATATACCGCAACCATACGCCCGACATTCAGCTGTCGCCGGGCATCGAGGCTCTGCTGACGCGCCTCAAGGCTGCCGGCCACCGCCTCGCCCTCATCACCGACGGCTCTTCGCGCCATCAGCGCAGCAAGATTGCCGCCCTCGGCCTCGACCGCTTTTTCGACCCCGATGCCATATTCATCAGCGGCGAGACAGGCGGCGACAAACATACGCCCCTGCCTTTCCGGCTTGCCGAGGAACGTTTCGGCGCCTCGGTGTCGCGAATGTATTATGTGGGCGACAATCTTGCCAAAGATTTTGTGCATCCCAACCTCAGGGGCTGGATTTCGGTGATGCTTCTCGATACTGCCGGCGTCAATGTTTTTTCGCAGAATATCGCCGACTGGCCGGCCGGGCACAGACCGCGCGTCGTTGTAGCTGATCCTGGCAGATTATTTTGCCCTCAGAAATAGCATTTTGGAGGGTGAAAGTGTTAAAACGACACTTAAAATAAACTTTGTTTGGTTAAAACTTCTTAACAGGGCTCAACGAATGTTGACAATTGGCGAAATGTGTATATATTTGCCGTTGCAAAAATGAAAAACACGATTCACTGAATACCCACACCCCTCCGATGCCATTATCGGAGACTGCAATGGAAAACCATAAATAGATCTAACCTAAACCTTAACATGTATTCGACTGTGCAACAGGGTAATACCCCCCCCGAAAGAGGACTTGGCCTATTCAAGTCTATCTTTAAGGCGCTTCTCTGCGCACTGCTCATCTTCACTGCAACTTCTGCTTCGGCCCAGACTGTGACAGGTACTGTGTCTGATGAAAACGATGAGCCCCTTATCGGCGCTTCTGTCCGTATAGTAGGTGAAAAGAACGGTGTCACAACCGACATCGACGGCAACTTTTCAATCGCAGGCGCGCTTGGCAAAAAACTTCAGATTTCCTACATCGGCTATCTCACCCAGGAAGTGACCGCCGACAAGAACAAACTCGAAATCAAGCTCGTGCCCAACAGCGAGCTTCTCGACGACGTTGTTGTCGTAGGTTACGGCACGATGACCCGCAAGGACGTCACCGGCTCAATCACCACCGTAAAGGCCGAAGACCTCAACATCGGCGCGTACACCGACCCCGGCCAGCTCCTGCAGGGTAAGGTGCCCGGCCTCGTCGTGGTTCAGAACTCCGACCCCAACGGCGGCGTCAACTCCATGACCCTCCGCGGTGCTTCTACCCTCAACGGTTCTACCTCGCCTCTCTACGTTGTCGACGGTATCCCCGGTGTAAACCTCAACCTCATTCCCCCGAGCGACATCGAGAGCATCGACGTGCTCCGCGATGCCTCCGCAACTGCCATCTACGGCTCCAAGGCAGCCAACGGCGTTATCATCGTCACCACCAAGCGTGGCGTCGAAGGCCCCGCACGCGTAACCTATCAGGGCTACGTGTCGTGGGAAAAGATTGCCAAAGACCACGATATGATGACCGCCGACGAGCTCCGCGCATATGCCGCCGAGAACAATCTCAGCATTCCCAACGACCGCGGCGCCAACACAAACTGGGCCGACGTTGTGCAGCAGACAGGTTTTGCTACAAACCACAGCCTTTCTATTTCGGGCGGTAACAAGAGCACAAACTACAATGCCTCGCTCACATATACCAAGCGCGACGGTATTATCAGAAACGTAGGCAACAACCTCTTCACCGGCCGTGCATATATCGAGACAAAGACCCTTAAAGACCGCCTCACTCTCGGCGTGGGCGTAAACGGCAATATCCGCAAGGAATGGGGCGTGCCCCGTGGTCTCGAGGGCGGTTCTGTTTACGAAGGCATGTACTACTATTCGCCCCTGGTGCCCGTGCAGAACGAAGACGGTTCTTGGTACTCGGACAAGACAATCTCGCAGAACTACAACCCCATGTCGCTTATCTACGAGAACCGCTCGATGTCTACTTTCAAGCGTCTTCAGTTCACCGGCAAGGCAAGCGTGCTCATCATCGACGGTCTTACCGCCAATGCCAACTTCAACTACGAGACCCAGAACTACCACTACAAGGACTATACCTCGACCCAGTCGCAGAACAATACACGCCACGGCGAGTCTTCGCGCAACGTGACTGACGATTGGTGCAAACTAATGGAAATCTACGGCAACTACGACAAGACCTTCAACGATGTCCATAAGCTCGCCCTCATGGTAGGCTATTCTTGGGAAGAACACAAGAATGGTGATGGTTTCGGAGCTCGCGGATATAACTTCTACGACGACTATCTCGGCTGGAACAACATCGGCATGGCAAACTCATGGGATACCGACCCTGTATGGGGCAACACAGAGAGCCATACAAAGATGATATCTTTCTATGGCCGTGCAAACTACTCATTCAACTCAAAGTATATCGTTCAGGCCGCTGTGCGTCGCGACGGTGCATCTGTCTTCGGTGCAAACAACAAATGGGCTACCTTCCCCTCGGGCTCGGTGGCATGGCGTCTCTCTGAAGAAGACTTCATCAAGAACACCGGTATCTTCACCGACCTCAAACTCCGCGCAGGCTGGGGCCAGAGCGGTAACTCGCAAGGCTTTGATATCTATACCTCGCGCTTCTTCTTCGATACGACAACACGTTTCGACTATGTCGATCCCGTGACCGGCGCCGTGACGTCTTACAAGGGTCTAACCTCAGCCCGCAACGTAAACAACGACCTCAAGTGGGAAACAACCACGATGGTCAACATCGGCCTTGATTTCGCATTCCTCAACGGACGCATCAACGGTACCGTAGAGTGGTACAACAAGTCGACCAAAGACATGATTTGGGATTACCCCGTTTCGACCGCTCTCTATCCTGTAAACTGGCTCACCGCCAATGTCGGCAAGATGCGCAATACAGGCGTCGAGTTCTCTATCAACGCAACTCCTATCCAGAGCCGCGACTGGAACTGGACGACCTCGCTCAACCTCTCGCACAATAAAAACGAAGTTGTGAGCGTATCGAACAGCGAGTTCAACGCCGGCGTCCTCAACCGCTACGACCCGCACCTCCCCGGCCTCTCGCAGGGCTGCAACACCCAGCGCATCGTAGAGGGCAAGCCTATCGGCTCGTTCTATCTCTGGGATTGGGCCGGATACGATGAAAACGGCGTATCCACATTCTACCGCTACGACAGCGAAGGCAATCATATCCTCGACGAAAACGGCAACCCCGAGACAACAATCCAGCCCGGCCAGGACGACCGCGTCTATATGGGCAACGCTCAGCCGAAACTCACAATGGGCTGGAACAACACCATTACATACAAAAACTGGGACCTCAACCTCTTCTTCACCGGCGTGTTCGGCCAGAAGATTTTCAACGAGCCCCACGCATACTTCTCGTATATCGCAGGTATCACCCAGGGTAAGAACGTGATGGCCTCTATCCGCGACGACCAGCTCGCCACCGACGTCCTCGCTCACTATCCTTCGCAGCGCTACCTCGAAGACGGCTCTTACTTCAAACTCTCCACCGCCACAATCGGTTACACCTTCCGCAACTGCTTCAACGGCTGGCTCAAGGACGTGCGACTCTATGTGTCGGGCAACAACCTCTTCACCATCACCAAGTACACCGGCCGCGACCCCGAAATCAACCTCGGAGGTCTTGATCCGGGCCACGACACCCGCTCCGACCACTATCCCCGCACTCGCCAGGTGCTCGTAGGCGTCAATGTGAACTTCTAATATATCAAACATTCTGTTTTAGAAATAAACACCATGAAATTATATATCAAAGGTTTGGCTCTTTCTGGTCTGCTTGCGGCCGCTACCGCATGTACCGACCTCGATACTGACCTGAATACAAAATATCCTACCTTCCCCGACAATCCTATTGCCACAGAAGGTGAATTTAACGGCTGCTACGGATATCTCCACGGCTGGTTCGGACGCGACTTCAACGAGGCTGTCGTAGCCCAGGGCGACGAAGTGATGGGCTGCTGCTACGGCGCCGGCAACTACTTCGACGACGGCCGTTATCTCAACTCGTCGATTCACTCGATACACCTCGACGACTGGCGCTGCCGAATCATCGAAGGCTGTATGTCGGGCTGTACATATACCAACACCAAAATCGCACAGTATAGTGGCACTGAGATCAATCCCCCCGTTGTGGCTCCGCTTCGTGCTATCCGCGCATACTATCATTTCTGGATGATGGAACTCTACGGCGACGCTCCCATCTTCGACCGCGTGCTTCAGGACGGAGAGGCCATCGACCGTTCGCCCCGTGCCAAGGTCGCTGAGTTCATCGAAAGCGAGCTCCTCGAGATTCTCGGTCAGGAAGGCGGTCTGAGCAAGGCTAACGACGCATCGACCTACGGCAAGCCCAACTACTGGATGGCAGCGGCCCTTCTTGCCAAGCTATACCTCAACTGGGGTGTCTACACCAACGATATCACAACCGTTACCGGCGATACGCCCAACCCCAAACTCGACGACTGCGTGAAGTGGTGCGACGAAATCATCAACAGCGGCCTCTTCGAGGTCGGTGTCGGCTACCGCAAGAAATTCTTCCCCGACAACGGTGTGCATATCAAGGACTTTATCTATGCACTCGACGTTGACCCCGCCACCAAGCCCGACGGATCTACCTCTTGGTACCGCTGGTTCGGCTTCAAGAAAGACGGTCTCTGCCGCCCCTACTTCCTCGGCTGGGAAAACACCAAATCTATCGCCGGCCAGACCGTGCTTACCCCCGAGGCCGTAGCCCGCTTCAACCTCCCCGACGACGAGCGCAATGAAATGATTCTCAAAGGTCCGCAGTTCGCTTTCGATGCTTCGTATAATGTTACTAAAGATCCTGTCTACATCTACAATGTGCCCGGCAACGAAAAGACTCTTCTCGGTCAGCTGAACTATCGCACATACTTTGATTTTGATGATGGTTCCATATATTCGCTCGGTGACGAGGCCCTTCCCAAGCCTACAACGACAACTGCTGCGAACGGTACGGCACTTCTGAATATCCAGAAAGGCGCCCGCTGTTTCAAGTATCCTCCCCGCGAAGAAGACTATAGCCTCTGGAATCGCCAGCAGGCCAACGATGCACCGATCTTCCGCTTTGCCGACATTCTGCTCATGAAGGCCGAATGTATCTTGCGCGGTGCAGCCGCTACAATCGGCCAGACTCCTCAGAGCCTCTTCAACGAAATCCGCCGTTGCTCGGGTGCCCCCGAAATCAACACTAATCCGACCATGCAGGAGCTTCTCGACGAGCGTTCGCGCGAATTTATCCTCGAACCCTGGCGCCGCAACGACCTTATCCGCTTCGGCCAGTTCGAAGCCGACTGGGGCGAGAAGAACAAGTATAAAGTATGGGATGGCGAAGAATATGAAAACCGCTTCTTGTGCTCTGGCTGTGGCCATATTAGCGATATCAATCTGATAGATGGTAAAATCCCTGAAGATTATACATGTCCTGAATGTGGTGCCAACAGATTGTCTATGTCTAAGACAAGACCGTTCCACTGGGTTGAGCGTCCGGGTGTGAAAGACCCAAACCGCCGCCTCATGCCTATCCACCGCGGTATTCTCGAAACAAACCTCAACTGGAGCCAGAACCCCGGCTACCAGGGCCTCTAAAAGGAATATAATCAGATGTGTGCCTGCATGCACGCGGGCACACATCTGATAAAAACCTATGATGAACATAAAACCTATGATAAACACTCCTAACCTTTTATTTATGGTAAAACACTACATCAAACGCAGCGCTCTGCTGCTCGGTGCCGTAGCTGTTGCTGCTTCGGCATCTGCTGGTGCATATCGTGACGTAACCGGCCAGTACATTACCAATCCTTCATTTCTTGCCGGTTGGCAGGGTGGCCTCACAGCTACCGCCGACGGTGTAGGTGAAGTGTATAACGGCGCCTTCAACCTCTATCAGACTCTTCCCGACATGGAAGCCGGCGTCTATACTCTGAAGGTTGACGCTTTCTATCGCTGCGGAAACAACGACTATGCCAAGGATAATATGAAGGACGGCAAGCTCAACTATGCTTACATCTATATCAATGGCGAAAAGAAGGCTGTAAAGCCCCTTTTCGAAGGCCGTGAAACCGCTCCCAACTCGACTGGTGAAGCTGCAACTGCTTTCGCTGCAGGTGAATATGTAAATGAAATAACTGTTAACCACCCCGGTGGCGACATGGTTGTCGGTATCATGAACGAAGGCTGCTATGCCGACGAATGGTGCTGCTTCGACAACTTCCGTCTCTCTAAAGGCTCTGAAGACCTCACTGCAAAAATTAAGAATGCCGACTTTGCAGAAGGCTTCGATATTCAAAAAGATGACCACATGGCGGGCTGGGATATAGCCAACTCCGCTGGCGGTAACAAAATCGTTGACATCAACGAGGGTGGCGGCGTTTACCGCAAGACTAACGCGTCTCCCTATAACATCGGCCAGCAGGTAGAGCTTCCCGCCGGCAAATATCGCTTCAGCGCACTCACATTCTTCCGTTATGGTGGTGCCGGTAACTTCAATGGTAAGTTTATCGCATGCAAGGGTGAGTGGAAATATGTTGATGGTCAGTCTCCCAAAGATTACTACGAAGGAAAAAAATACGATGAGAACAACACTACTGACAATGCTTATCTTTACGTTTCCTTCAACGCAACTAAGCCCGCCAACCTCGACTGGGACGAAGAACTTGGTGAACTTACCAAGGGTGTAGACAAGCGCGTGCGCATCAAAGACTGCTGGGAACTTAATGAAGGCAACTATGCCGCTATGCCCGAAAACGAAACCCGCGCAGCTGCAGACGGCACTCAGTTTGTTCCTGCATACGAAACCCGCAACGTTGTAGATGCATGGGATGATTCAGGTAAAGAACGCGAATCTGCTGCTGCCTTTGTTGCAGAACCCGAAAAATATCGTCAGTATGTTGAATTCGAACTCACTGCTCCCGCAAAAGTTTGGATTGGTATCGGCAAGAACGAAAACTCTCCCGCTCAGTACTGGCACCCCTGGGCTGACCTCAAGCTCGAGAAGTGGGATGAAAACGCTCAGTCTGGCGTTGCCGACATCGTAGTAGAAGACGAAAACGCTCCCGTTGAATACTACAACCTCCAGGGTGTTCGCGTTGCCAACCCCGAAAACGGTCTCTACATCGTTAAGCAGGGCAACAAGGTTTCGAAGAAATTCATTCGCTAATATCCATTCGGCTTAACAGAAACTTTAGAGGCTCACATGCAGTCTGTTTTTAGTTTTTAGTTCAGTCGTTTTGGGGCGAAGCCCTTCTTTATAAAACATGCTCGCAAACAAGCCCTAAAAAACAACGCTAAGTCAATCCAAGCCCTTCGCCCCCCCCCGGCGAAGGGCTTTTTTCGTAAGATAGTGCTTCCACAAAGGCAATCCCTCCCAAAAACCGCAACTGTTTTTTTGGGGGAGATTGCCTGCATTTTTGATGTGCGGAAAGGTCTGGGTAGAGGTTTGAACCGCCTTTGGCGGTTTTATATAAACATAGCCTATGGTTTAGCAGCCGATAGGCGGCTATACCATAGGTCTCATGTGCGCAAAGAGCCGTACAACCGCATAGCGGTTGAATAAGACAGTGCGGCGATGGTATTCAACCGCTATGCGGTTGCTTTCGGGTGTATGTTGCGGAGAGAACCTATGGTATGGTCGTTCTGCCGAACGCCCAAACCATAGGCTGTGTCTATCTTCAACCGCCGTTCGGGCGGTTGGGCGGCGTTGACGGTTCGTGCTTGATGCGCGCCCACGTCGTCGGTGCTTTCTGCAGCGTGGGCATTAGATACGCTGGCGCGCCGAACGCGCGGCCCTACCGTAGCTATACAAAAAAAGCGCCTGCCCGTCGGGGCAAGCGCTTTTGTGTGGTTTTATCTTACGGAAGATTAGCCGTTGATCTTAACCATGGTAGCGATGAGATCGAGCACCTTGTTAGAGTAGCCGATTTCGTTGTCGTACCAAGAAACAACCTTAACGAAGGTCGGGGTCAGATATACACCGGCGTTGGCGTCGAAGATAGAAGTGCGGGCGTCGCCGAGGAAGTCGCTGGAAACGACTGCGTCTTCGGTGTAGCCGAGTACACCCTTGAGTTCGCCTTCTGCAGCTTCCTTCATGGCAGCGCAGATTTCTTCTTTCGAAGCGGGCTTAGCAAGGTTTACAGTGAGGTCAACAACAGATACGTCGAGGGTGGGAACACGCATCGAGATACCGGTGAGCTTACCGTTGAGTTCGGGGATAACTTTGCCTACAGCCTTAGCAGCGCCGGTAGACGAGGGGATGATGTTGCCGGAAGCGGCACGGCCACCACGCCAGTCTTTCATCGAAGGACCGTCTACGGTCTTCTGAGTAGCGGTGGTAGAGTGAACGGTGGTCATAAGACCTTCAACGATACCGAATTTGTCGTTGAGAACCTTTGCGATAGGAGCAAGGCAGTTGGTGGTGCAAGAAGCGTTCGATACGAACTGTGTGCCCTTCACGTAGGTGTCGGCGTTTACGCCGCATACGAACATGGGGGTGTCGTCCTTAGAGGGAGCCGACATAACCACATACTTGGCGCCAGCCTCGATGTGAGCCTGAGCTTTTTCCTTGGTGAGGAAGAGGCCGGTAGACTCAACTACGTATTCAGCACCCTTTTCGCCCCATGCGATTTCAGCGGGGTTCTTGCAAGCAGAAACCTTGATTTCCTTGCCGTTTACGATAAGGAGGCTCTTTTCGAGGTCATAGTCAACGGTGCCGTCGAACTGGCCGTGCATTGTGTCGTATTTAAGCATGTAAGCCATGTAATCGACAGGAAGAAGGTCGTTGATAGCGACTACTTCGATGTCGTCGCGCTTTACGGAAGCACGGAAGACGAAGCGACCGATGCGACCGAAACCATTGATACCAATTTTAGTCATA
The DNA here is from genome assembly GCA_910578035.1 of uncultured Muribaculaceae bacterium. Lineage (GTDB taxonomy): Bacteria > Bacteroidota > Bacteroidia > Bacteroidales > Muribaculaceae > CAG-873. Next base: position 14,677 of record CAJTOB010000028.1, on the reverse strand, counting down.
GTAGTATTTTGAATATTGGGTTGTGTTATGTGTCGGTATATTAGTTCTTTGGAGAGCGTGTTGCAAAGTCGGGAATGACCGGAGAGACTGCCTCCTTATATCGGGCGCAAAATTAGTGAAAAAATTCGGTATTACACACATAGTTGCTGTTTTTTTATTATCAAAACTTTTGTTAAATTTGCGCTTTGAGGCCGCTTTGGGCAGAATGCTCTCCGATTACACTCAACTCTAAAGGCGCTGCGGCGGTTTTATAACTGACAATAAATAAATGTAAGATATGAAAAAATTTCTCAACGAATTCAAGGAGTTCGCTATGCGCGGCAACGTTGTCGACATGGCCGTCGGTGTGATTATCGGCGCCGCTTTCGGCAAAATCGTCACATCGCTTGTCAACGACATCATCATGCCTGTGGTCGGAGTTCTCACCGGGGGTACAAATTTCTCCGAATACAAGTGGGTGATTAAGGAAGGTGTGACCCAAGGCACCGAGGTAATCACGCCGGAAGTTGCCGTGACCTGGGGCGCATTTGTGCAGACCATAGTGGATTTTCTTATCATCGCATTCTGTATCTTCGTGGCAATCAAGTTTATCAACAAGCTTAGCCGCAAAAAAGAGCCGGAACCCGAGCCCGCCGCTCCCGCCGGCCCCACTCAGGAAGAACTTCTCACCGAAATCCGCGACCTTCTCCGCAAGGACATCGAGAAGAAGTAATGCACCGTCCGCTTTTTCTGATCGGCTTCATGGCGTGCGGCAAGAGTACCTTGCTGCGCGCATTGGCGCAACGGGTGCCCGGGCGCCGGTATGTAGACCTCGACCACGAGATCGTGCGCATCGCCGGCAAAAGCATACCCGCGATTTTCGCTGAAGACGGCGAGGAGGCTTTCAGACGCCTCGAAAGCGATGCTCTCCAAGCCTTGTGCGGCTCAGACGCCGTTGTGGCATGCGGCGGAGGCACGCCTTGTCGCTCCGGAGCGATGGAGGCCATGCTTGCAGCCGGAACGGTCGTGTGGCTTAAGGCAGATACCGACATCACCGTCGGCCGCCTGCGCCTCGCGCCGGGCGAGCGCCCCGTAATCGATGCTCTGCTCGACAAGCCCGACGCCCTCCGGGCCAAGATAGAGGCCCTAATGGCCGAGCGCGAGCCTTACTACAGCCGTGCCACCGCCGTTTTCGACAGCTCACGTCTCGGCAACGAGGCCGAAATAGAAGAAAGCGCCCGAAGATTCATCGATGAATTTTTAGAAAAGTGAAAGCCCTCCTAACCCCCTAACCTCATAATCTCCTCATTTCCTAACCTCCTAAAGAATGAACGCCCCTATACCCCTGGAAGAACTGCTGAGTGCCAAGACAGGCAAGCGAAGCGTAGTCATCGGCCTGCCGGCAGCGGGCGGAGTTGTCGAACACCGTTTCCCGCTGACTCCCGAAGGCGCCGGCATGCTCGTTTCGCGCGGCTTCTGCGTGAAGATGGAAAAAGGTGCGGCCGAATATATACACTACAGCGACGCCGCCTACGCCAGATGCGGCGTCGAAATAGTGGAACGCGCCGAAGCCCTTGCTGCCGACATCGTGGTATATCTGCCGCCGATGGAAGTTGCCGACGCGCGTCGTCTCAAGAAGGGCTCGCTGCTGCTGTCGTTCATTCACAACCGCGAGACAGACCGCGAGACAGTGCGCACCCTCGTAGACCGCCATGTGATAGCTCTCGCTCTCGAGCTGATATGCGACGAAGCCGGACATCGCCCCTTCGCCGATATTCTCCACGAAATCGACGGCCGTGCCGCCATCGCCATCGCCTCCTCGCTTCTGGCCGACGCCGTGCACGGCAAGGGCATACTCCTTGGCGGAGTGGCCGGCGTGGTGCCCTGCGAAGTGATGGTGATAGGTTCCGATATGGCAGCCGTGGCCGCCGCCAAGGGCGCAATCGGCATGGGCGCCATCGTCCGGATTTTCGACGACAACATCTACCGCATGCGCGAAGCCGCCGCCATGCTCGGCCCGGGCGCGATATGCTCGTCGCTCCACCCACGGGTGTTTGAAAACGGCCTTCGCTCGGCCGACATCGTCGTGGCTACCGACACGGCGCCCCGATGCGGCGTCGTCGGCGCCGACCTCGTCGGCACAATGAAGCGCGGCGTCATTTGCTTCGACCTCACATCGGCTCCCGGCTCGGCATTCCCCTCGCTGCCGCTGGTAGACCTCGATTTGGCATCACCCTCCGACAACTCCGTGAGCGAGCCTACGCGCCTGTGCTATATTAATGCCGGCAACGCCGTGCCCCGCACCGTGGCTATGGCTCTCAGCAATACCTTTGTAACCATGCTCGACGACCTCACTGTATGCGACGGTGTGGCAAACGCCCTCAAACTCAAGGACGGACTCCGCAAAGCCGCATATACCTTCCTGGGCAAGTGCGTCAATCCGGCTGTGGCCCGCATAGCCGGTCTGCGCAGCGTCGACATCAATCTCTTTCTGCAATTTTCCTGAAATGAAATACTATGTAGTATGGGAAGGGCGCGAGCCCGGCGTCTACGACAGCTGGGACGAATGCCAGCAACAGGTCAATGGCTTTCCCGGCGCCCGATATAAATCCTACCCAAGTGCCGACGCTGCCGTGGCTGCCTACCGCGGCAAGCCCTCCGACCAGCTCGGCATAATGCGAAGCATTCTCTCCCATACCTCAGGCAATATAGTGGCAAAGCCGACTGCATATGCGCCTCCTGCGCACCCCGGCATACGGCTCGACGCGATAGCCGTCGACGGCGCCTGCTCTGTCAATCCAGGCCCCATGGAATATCGCGGTGTTCGCGTGGCTACCGGCGAGGAACTCTTCCACGTCGGCGACAAGTCTCCGCTGTGGGGCACCAACAACATTGCCGAGTATCTGGCGTTGATACATGTGGCGGCCATGCTCAAAAAAAACGGCGACACGACAACGCCTATCTACACCGACTCCAAAAACGCCCTCGCATGGCTGCGACGCGGCGCATCGCGCACCACTCTGGCCCGCGAGCCCAAAACCGAAGCGACCCTCGAAATGCTGCGCCGCGCCGACGCATGGCTCGCGCAGAACAAAATAGTCAACCCAATCCTTAAATGGAACACCGACGAATGGGGCGAAATACCCGCCGATTTCGGACGAAAATGAAAAACCGACACTAACTACTATAATTATGGCAAAACGAAAACTCAACATACTCAAAAACGACCCCTGGCTCGAGCCATATGCACCCGCTATCGAAGGGCGTCATGCCGACGTAATCCGCAAAGAGCGCGAACTTCTCGGCGACAATACTTCTCTGGTCGACTTTGCCAACGCACATAAATACTTCGGGCTACACCGTCGCCGCGACGGCAGCTGGATATTTCGCGAATGGGCGCCCAATGCCACCGCAATCACTCTTGTCGGTGATTTCTCAGGCTGGGAAAACCGCCCCGAATATGCGCTCCAGAGGCTTGAAGGCGGCCCCGACGGGGTTTGGGAGGGAACCTTCCCGCCTGAGGCCATGTCCGACGGGCAGCTCTATAAAATGCGCGTGGCATGGCCCGGCGGCGAAGGCGAGCGCATTCCCGCCTATGCCGACCGCGTGATTCAAGACCCTCAGACGGCAATCTTCTCGGCCCAGATACACATGCCCGCAAGAGCATTCAGATGGACCGACAAAGACTTCGTGCCCGACGTAGAACCTCTCCTCATATATGAATGCCACATAGGCATGGCCCAGCAGACCGAAGGTGTGGGCAGCTACGACGAATTCCGCCGCAAAGTGCTTCCCCGCATAGCCGCCGACGGCTATAATGCCATTCAGATTATGGCTATACAGGAACACCCTTACTACGGCTCTTTCGGTTACCACGTGTCTAACTTCTTCGCCGCCTCAAGCCGCTTCGGCACCCCCGAGGACCTCAAGAAACTGATAAACGAAGCGCACAAGCTCGGCATAGCCGTGATTATGGATATAGTCCATTCTCATGCTGTAAAGAACGAGAACGAAGGCATCGGACGCCTCGACGGCACCCCATACCAGTATTTCCATGCCGACGCCGGGCGACGCGAGCACCCCGCCTGGGATTCGCTCTGCTTCGACTACGGAAAGAACGAAGTGCTCCATTTTCTACTGTCCAACTGCAAATACTGGCTCGAAGAGTATCACTTCGACGGTTTCCGCTTCGACGGCGTGACCTCGATGCTATACTTCGACCACGGTCTGGGAAAGGCATTCACCAACTATGCCGACTACTACGACGGCGGCCAGGACACCGACGCGATAGTATATCTCACCCTTGCAAACAAGCTGATACACGAGGTTAAGCCCTCCGCCATAACCATAGCCGAGGAAATGAGCGGCATGCCCGGACTGGCGACTTCGTTCCGCAACGGCGGCATCGGCTTCGACTACCGCATGGCGATGGGCATACCCGACTACTGGATTAAGACTCTGAAGGAGAAAAAAGACGAGGACTGGCACCCGACATCGATATTCTGGGAGCTCACCAACCGTCGCGCCGACGAAAAGACAATATCATACGTCGAAAGTCACGACCAGGCTCTTGTGGGCGACAAAACGGTGATTTTCCGCCTTATAGACTCGAAGATGTACTGGCATATGATGGTCGGCGATACCGACAGCGACGTTGCCCGCGGCATGGCCCTCCACAAGATGATACGCCTCGTGACACTGGCTACCATCAACGGCGGATACCTCAATTTTATGGGCAACGAGTTCGGCCACCCCGAATGGATCGACTTTCCCCGCGAAGGCAACGGCTGGAGCTATAAATACGCTCGTCGCCAATGGGAGCTCGTAGACCGCGAAGATCTGCAGTACCGCTTCCTCAATGCCTTCGACAATGCCATGATTGAACTGGTGAGCAAGGTGCACAACTTCCAGGCCAAGCCGATTCGCAAGCTTTGGGAGAAAGACGACGACCAGATTCTTGCCTTCATGCGCGGCGATCTCGTGTTTGTCTTCAACTTCAACCCCGTGAAAAGCTTCGACGGATATGGCATTCTTGCGCCCAGCGGTGTCTACAGTGTCGTGTTCAGCACCGACGATGCCGTTTTCGGAGGTTTCGGCAATATCGACGACAGCGTAGAGCACTTCACCATTCCCGATCCTCTCTATGCGCCGGCCGGCGTGGAGCGCCTGCCTCTCTATCTGCCCGCCCGTACGGCCATGGTGCTCCGCAAGCACCATGCGCGCCGGAAAAAAGGTATTAAGTAAGAAGTAAAAAGTAATAAGTGATAAGTAAATGGTTCCGGCGCATTGCTGATGTCGCCGGAACCTTTTTCATGATGCGTGTTTGGCGCGTTTTGTATAATTTTATTAAATTTAGGCAGGGGGGTATATTTGAGGTGAAATTTTTTTATTATCTTTGCGTTTGTATAGAAAAACATGCGACGTTTAAAGTATAAAATACACCATGAGGGCACCAATATACTGATATCGCTTGCAGCGATATTGGCAGTCGTAAACGCCCCGCTCTGGATATGGGTAAGACCCTTGTCCTGGGCTATTGTGTCGACTGCCGTATGCGGTGTTTTTTATCTTCTCGTGGTCAATTTCTTCCGTTCGCCACGCCGCGAGTTCCCCGGCGACCCTGTCAATACGGTCGTATCTGCGGCCGACGGCACCGTTGTCGCCCTTGAAGAGACATTCGAGCCCGAATATCTCAAGTGCCGGTGCATACAGCTGTCTGTATTCATGAGTGTTCTCAATGTTCATGCCAACTGGTTTCCGGTAGATGGCGAGGTAATCTTCTCGCGCCATCATTCCGGCCGCTTCATGGCGGCTTATCTGCCGAAATCGAGCACGGAAAACGAGCGCTCCACCGTTGTTATCCGCACCCCCGAAGGCCAGGACATTCTCATGCGTCAGGTCGCCGGCGCGATGGCGCGGCGAATCGTGACCTACGCCCGGCCAGGCGACGAGGCTTCGATAGAAGACCACATGGGCTTCATTAAATTCGGCTCAAGAGTAGACCTCTATCTGCCGCTCGGCACCGAGACTCTCGTGAAAATAGGCGACAAGACAACCGGAGGCGTCACAGAAGTGGCAAAACTCCACCCCAAGGCCAAGACAACATGACTCACACAAAACGCCCTATAAGTTCATATATACCCAATACAGTGACGTGCCTCAATCTTCTGTCGGGGTGCGTCGCCGTGTATATGGCATTCAACCTCGAACGGCAGATAGGCTGTGCCACAGGCGCTGTCTGGGCCATGACAGCCATTGCCGCTGCCGCACTGTTCGATTTTCTCGACGGTGCCAGCGCCAGGCTTCTGAAAGCCTATTCCAACCTCGGCAAAGACCTCGACTCGCTCTCCGACCTGGTGAGCTTCGGAGTTGCGCCCGCCATGCTCATGCTCAACACTATGCTGCTCTACAGCGCTACGCCATGGCTCTGCTTCGCGGCATTCCTCATACCGGTGTGCGGAGCGCTGCGTCTTGCCATATTCAACAACGATACCGAGCAGTCCACCTCGTTCAGAGGTCTGCCCATACCTGCCAATGCCATCTTCTGGATCGGCGTATATGGCTGGATAAGCCGCTACGGCTATCCCGGAACAGCTGTCATGGTGATACTCATAGTGCTTCTGTCGCTTGCCATGGTAGGACGCTTCAAAATGTTCTCCCTCAAATTCAAGAATTTCGATTTCAGCGAAAATTTCTGCCGCTATGTCATAATCGTGGCTGCAATTGTCTTCATCGCCATCTATGGTCTTGCCGGCCTGGCGTGGACAATACTGATATACTTCCTGCTGTCGCTGCTGCGTCGCGACCGCATATGACTTCTTTCCGGCACTCCTTTTCATCGGCTCTCCACGAAAGTTCAGACCGCAGTCTGAAAGCCGGCTTTTAATCTACAATAATGATAATCATACTTCTACTATTCATATTTTTTATAGTGGTGCCCCTTTTGAGCGCCATGTATAAAATCTGGTCGTTCCGCCGGCGCGTGCGCCGTTTCATGGAAGACCCCTTCGGCCAGAACGCATATGGAGCCTCGACCGGACACAATAGCCGTGAGTCTGACCGTCGTCACCGCGCTCGCGCTAAAAAAATACCGCGCGATGTTGGCGAGTACGTGGCCTTTACCGAATACGAATCGCAAACCGCCGCCGACTCCGGGCAGGCCTCTTCGGCCCGCAAGACACGCACCGAAAGCCAGATAACAGATGTAGAATGGGTTGATATAGAAAAATGAGCAAACAGTTATTCGATTTTCTGACACGCCTGGCCGAAAACAACGACCGTACATGGTTCGCCGCCAATCGCGCCGAATACGACGCCCTGCGCGCCGACTGGCTCGAAAAAATACAGCGTATCATCAACGCTATCGCAGCCGACGACCCCTTGTATCGCGGTCTGGAGGCTTCGCGATGCGCCTACCGTATATATCGCGACACACGATTCTCGCACGACAAATCGCCATATAAAACATATTTCTCAGCTCTGATATCGCCTACGGGCCGACACTGCGACCGCGCATGCTACTACGTGCACATCGGCGCCGAAGAATGCGCTATCTATGGCGGCGTATGGTGCCCCGAGCCTCCGATGCTGAAAAAACTGCGCCGTGCAATCGTAGACAACATAGAGGAGTTCCGCGAGATAACGGAAGCGCCTCAGGTCGTGGAGCTGTTCCCGGGCTGGTATGGCCGCAAACTCAAGACTGCGCCCAAGGGCTATGACCGCGACCACCCCGATATAGACCTCCTGCGCCTGACCGAATTCGGCAAAGAGCACCGGCTCGACCGCGATTTCTTCGACGCGCCCGACTGGCCCGAGAAAATAGCGGCCATGCTTATGGTTCTCAAGCCGATGAACGATTTTCTAAACTACTCCATAGACGAATAAACGCCCCAAACGTCATGCCACACAAAAGCGATTCGGTAGTCATAATACCGATGTACAATGAAATCGAGAACGCCGCCGCTATAATCGAGGCGGTGCTGGCGCTCCCCGTGCCATTCGATATTCTGGTGATAGACGACAACTCGCCCGATGGCACTGCCGCCATTGTCAAGGCCAAGATGGCCGAACACCCCGGTCGCGTCGACATCATCGAGCGCAGCGGCAAACTGGGTCTCGGCACAGCTTATATCACAGGGTTCAAAGAATGTGTGGCGCGCGGCTATGACTTCATATGCGAGATGGACGCTGATTTCTCGCATAATCCCGCCGATTTGGTTATTCTCAGGAAAAGAGCCGAAGAGGGGGCCGATGTTGTCGTCGGAAGCCGCTATGTGACAGGCGTGAATGTTGTCAACTGGCCCATGGGGCGCGTGCTGATGTCGTACTATGCGTCGAAATACGTGCGCCTCATCACGCGCATGCCCGTGCACGACACCACAGCCGGTTTTGTCTGCTACCGTCGTCGCGTGCTCGAGGCTCTGCCGCTTGATAAAATCAAATTCAAGGGCTACGCCTTCCAGATAGAAATGAAGTTTACGGCCTACAAATATGGCTTCAAGGTTGTCGAAGAGCCGATTATATTTGTAAACCGCGTGCTGGGCACAAGTAAGATGAGCAGCGGCATTTTCGGTGAAGCTGTCTTCGGGGTTATTCGTCTTAAATGGAACAGCCTTTTCAAAAAATTTCCCGACTACTCGAAAAACAATGGGTAAGACTCTGATATACAACGCCCGCATTGTCGGAGCGCCAGCATTGCCGGCACTCACAGAGGGCTGGGTGCTTGTCGAAGACGACAGAATAGCGGCTCTCGGCGCCGGCAGTCCGGCCGACAGCCTGCGGGCCGAAGCCGACACTTTCGACGCCGCCGGCGCAATGCTCATGCCCGGTCTCATCGACAGCCATGTGCACTTCCGCGAGCCCGGCCTGACACACAAGGGCACTATAGCCTCTGAAAGCGCCGCCGCCGTTCTCGGAGGTGTCACTTCATTTATAGAAATGCCCAACACCGTGCCCGCTACAACCGACAAGGCCGCTTTTGCCGATAAACTGGAGCGTGCCAAAGGTAATTCCGCTGCAAACTACGGATTTATGCTCGGCGCCGCCGACGGTGTGATGACAGCACTACGGGAAATCAGCGGGCAGCTTGGCGACGACCTACTGCCGGCCGTCAAACTATTTATGGGCACAACGACCGGAGGTATGGCTATGCCCGGCACCGACCAGCTCGGACAGATGCTTACCTACTGCGCCGAACACCGCATTCCGGTAGTTGTACATGCCGAAGACAATGCCATAATAGCCGAAAATACAGCCGAGGCCATTGCCCGCTACGGCTCTGCCGAGGCTGTTCCTCTAAGCGAGCACAGCACAATCCGCAGCGCCGAGGCATGTCTGAGCTGTGCGCGTCAGGCCATAGACATGGCGCGCGAAAGCGGTGTGCGTCTGCATCTTGCCCATGTGAGCACGGCTGCAGAAGCCGCTTTGCTTGAAAGCGCCGCCCCCGAAGGCAAGCAGATTACCGCCGAAACGACCCCGATGTACCTCGACGGCGAATTCTGCCGCCCTGAAAAGCGCACATGGCGTCATAAAATCAATCCGGCGGTAAAAAGCGATGCCATGGAACTGCGACGGGCTCTCGCCGACGACCGGATAGACACCATAGCCACCGACCACGCCCCGCATCTGCCCTCCGAAAAGGGCGGAGGTGCCCTCAAGGCAGCATCGGGAGCACCGTCGGTGCAGTTCGCACTGCCTGTAATGCTCGAATATATCGCGCCAGAAGTCATCGCCGCAAAAATGGCAGCGAACCCTTCGGCCATCTTCGGTGTTATGAAGCGTGGAAAGATTGAGGAAGGTTTTTATGCCGACCTCGTGCTCGTTGAAAAATGCTCCCGTCACATTATCGCCGACGCTGACGTAGCCTCGCCATGCGGCTGGACGCCCTTCAAAGGGCATGCCGTCTATAACCGCGTAGCATTCGTGTGGGTCAACGGCAAAATCGCCGTCGCAGACGGCCGCCTCACCGGCACCGCCGCCGGTCAAGCCCTGCGCTTTGAGCACAAGCAGGGATAACAAAACCAATAAACTGAAAACCTATCAATTATAAGCTAAGACTTTGTACTACGTAACAAAACGCCTCGAAATATCGGCCGCGCACCGTCTCTCGCTCGACTACGAGAGCAAGTGCACATCGCTTCACGGCCACAACTGGATTATAACCGTACACTGCCGTGCCGAAGAGCTAAATGAAAATGGCATGGTGGTTGACTTCACCGACATAAAGCGAACCGTGCTCGACCGTCTCGACCACCGCTGCCTCAACGATGTGCTCCCCTTCAACCCCACAGCCGAAAACATTGCCCGCTGGGTATGCGAACAGATTGAGCACTGCTACCGCGTTGACGTGCAGGAAAGCGAAGGAAACACCGCAAGCTATGAAGTATAAGATAAACGAAATATTCTACTCCCTGCAGGGCGAAGGATACTATGCCGGAACTCCGGCCGTATTCCTCCGTTTTTCGGGCTGCAACCGCGCATGCGAGTTCTGCGATACCGACTTCAAGGCTTTCACAGAGATGACAGCGGCCGAGATAGCAGAGGCCTGCGCCGCATTTCCAGCCAGACATCTGGTGGTGACAGGCGGCGAACCTCTCTTGCAGCTCGACAGCGCCCTTCTTCGCGAACTCAAGCTCAAGCACTTCTACGTGCAGATAGAGACCAATGGCTCTCTGCCGGTGCCTCCCGAGGTCGATTGGGTCACATGCTCGCCCAAGGCTGCGCCGTGGGGCATTGACCGCGTCGATGAACTCAAGATAGTTTATCAGGGGCAGGACGTGGAAGAAACTGCCAAATTCTTCGATACCCCCAACCGTTTTCTCCAGCCATGCTCGGGCCTCAATACAGCCGAGACGATAGACTATATACTCTCGCACCCGCGCTGGCGCCTGTCGCTCCAGACACACAAACTGCTCGACATCAGATGAAACGCCTGCTGACGATATTTGCCCTTTGCCTCATCGTTGTGGTTCGCAGCCTCGCGCAGTCAGACACAACGGTCTATTTCGCAAACATATACCCCGGTTCTGATATCTATGAGCTGGAGGGGCATTCGGCTATTCTCGTCGATATCGAAGGGCGCGGGCTTGCCGCATACAATTTCGGCGTTTTCGACTTCGATTCGCCAAATTTCGTCTATCGTTTCGTAAAAGGCGAGACCGACTATATGGCCGTAGCCCAGCCTGGCGATTATTTCCTCGAACATTACATACGGAACGGGCGCCGCATCGTGGCTCACGAGCTCAACCTCGACGCCGCTCAGAAAAAGCGTCTTATCGACATGCTCAATGAGAAAATACGCCCCGAAAACCGTGTGTACCGATACAACTATGTGAAAGACAACTGCGCCACGCGCCCCCTTGACGCTGTCGAGGCCGCTATCGGCGACAGCATAGCGCTCGCTCCGGCGCCATCAGAGGCACAGTCGGCATGGCCGGTGACTTTCCGCAACATAATGCGCCATTATCACCGCAACTATCCCTGGTATCAGTTCGGAATAGACCTTGCCCTCGGTAGCGGTATAGACTATCCGCTCGCACGCCGCGAAATGGCCTTCGCGCCCGCAGAGCTCGACGCCATGCTGCCCAATGCAAGCGCCGGCGCTAAAGCGCTGGTTGCAAACAGTATCGTTATCAACGACAAGGGCCCTGAAGCGGCTGTCAAAGAGCCGACTCCGTGGTATCTCACCCCGCTTTTCGTGTGCTGGTTGTTTTTTGCAATCACTCTCGCATTGACAATCAGAGATATACGCCGCCGCAAGGTGACACGCTGGTTCGACGCCGCCTTCTTCGGGCTGCTCGGCCTCACGGGCTGTCTGCTCACATTCCTCATCTTCGTGTCGGTGCACGAAGCGACATCGCCAAACTGGCTATATCCCTGGCTGAACCCGCTTTGCCTCATTCCGACGATTTTTATTTGGATAAAAAAGGCTCGGACGTTCGTCATGTGCTACCAAATGACTAACTTTGTAGTCTTGTTGGCGCTCTGCGCACTGTGGCCCTTTCTGCCGCAGTCGGCAAACGCAGCAATTCTCCCTCTGGTAGGAGCCGAATTAATGCGCTCCTTCTCATATATTTATATATCAAATATTTATATATCAAAACGCACCTTATGCTTAAACTGAGCCGGTTGAACATACTCATGTCCTTAGTGGCGTCTCTGACGTCGCTAAGCCTAAGTGCTGCCGCGCCCCAGTCGCCCAGACTTCTGGTCGGCATAATGGTGGAAGGCCTCGACGGTGACTGCCTCGAGCTGCTTCGCGGCCAGTTTGGCGAAGGTGGTTTCCGCAGGCTTGAAAACAAAGGCCTTACAATAGCCCAGGCCGACTACGGCACATATCTCGATGCCGCAGCAGCGGCAGCCGAGGTCATGACAGGTGCATCGCCGTCTGTCAACGGCATTCCGGCCCAATATATCTACGACCCCGAGGCCAGACGCGACATTAATATATATGCCGACGCCGCCTCCATGGGCAACTACACCAACGCTTCATACTCGCCGTCGGCTCTCAGGGTGAGCACGCTTTCCGACGAGGTCCGGATAGCTTCCGGCGGCGTCAATGTTGTCTATGCCATAGCCGCCGACCCTGCGGTGTCGCTCGCTCTTGCCGGACATGCCGGCAACAGCGCTCTGTGGCTCGACACCAAGACGGGCAACTGGGCATCGTCTACATTCTACAAGGAACTGCCGGTGGCCGTAGCCGCCCGCAACCGTATGGCGCCTCTGTCGGCACGCCTCGACACAATGAGCTGGACTCCGTCGATTGCTCCGTCGGACTTTCCGATGCTGCCCGACCACATGACGCGCTATCCCTTCCGCCATGTCTTCCCCCGCGGAAACAGTGAGCGGCTCGACATGTTCACCTCCTCGCCTTTGGTCAACAACGAGGTCACCGATGTCGCCATTGACATTCTGAGCTCGCTGAAAGTAGGGCAGCACCCGGGTGTGACAGACGTGCTCAATGTGGCATACACCCTCGAGCCATATACCTACGGCAAGAATCCCGACAACAGGCCAGAAGTTTACGATGCCTATGTGAAGCTCGACCGCAAACTCGAGCAGCTCTTTAACACAATCGACAGGCGCGTAGGGCTCGACAGCACCGTAGTATTTCTTGCCTCCACGCCCCGTCGCCCGGGCAGCCGCCGCGACGAAGAGCGGTGGAACATACCGTATGGCGAGTTCTCTACCCGCAAGGCGGCCTCTCTGCTCAACATATATCTCATGGCCATCTATGGCAACGGCGACTATGTGGCCGGCTTCCATCGGGGCCAGTTCTATCTCAACCAGCAGCAAATAAAGGACCGCGGGCTCGACATTCGCGCCGTCCGCACCGAAGCAGCCGATTTCCTGTCGAAGATGACAGGCATCGACCGTGTATATACCATCGACGACATTATAGCCGGCCGCGCCGGAGAAAAGCCCGAGACTCTGCGCCGGAATACGGTGAAAGAGCATGCCGGCGACCTTCTGGTAGAACTTGTGCCAGGCTTCGGTATTGTCGACGACCTCACCGACCCTATGGCGACCGGCGGAGGCGACGTTCACCGTCTTGCCACAACAAGCTCGCCTGCATTTATCATGGCTCCGGACATGCCGGCCCGGACCATAGGCACACCTGTAGACGTACGCTCGATAGCGCCTACGGTAGCATCAATACTGCGCATACGCTCGCCTAATGGCGCCGCCGTGCCTCCGATAAAGTAGGTGCGTATCTGCAGACCGCAGCCATACCGACACAGATATCATACGGAGCACGCCCCATGAGTGCCGACAAGTACGCAAATACTTGGCGGCAAGCGTATTTTTTCGTATTTTTGCAACCAGAAAACAAGAAAACCATAATATGTCCGTAACTTCATTTCTCAAAAAAATATTCGGCGACAAATCGGTGCGCGACCTCAAGGCTATTCAGCCCAAACTCAAGGCGATAAAAGATGAAATGCCCCGCGTAGCCGCCCTCGACAACGACGGCCTCCGCCACGAAATCGACAAAGTGCGCGCAGCCATAGCCGACGCTACCGCAGAAGACCGCGCTGCGATAGACAAACTCCGCGTAGACGTAGAGGCCCTGCCCTTCGACCAGCGCCAGCCACTCTGGGATAAGATTGACGCTCACGAAAAAAGCATTCTCGACATTCTCGAGAAGCAGCTCAACGACCATCTGCCCGTAGTCTTCGCAACTGTGCGCGAGACTGCCAAACGCTTCGCCGAAAGCGATACCATCGTAGTCAAAGCAACCGCTTTCGACCGCGAACTCGCAGGCCAGGGCCGCGAATTTGTGAGCATCGACGGCGACAATGCCATCTGGAAAAACCGCTGGATGGCCGGCGGTAACGAAGTTGTGTGGGATATGGCCCACTACGACGTGCAGCTCATCGGCGGCATCGTGCTCCATGAAGGCAAAATCGCCGAAATGGCAACCGGCGAAGGCAAGACCCTTGTGGCTACCCTGCCGGTATTCCTCCGCTCCCTCTCGGGCCGCGGCGTGCACGTGGTGACCGTCAACGACTACCTCGCCAAGCGCGACTCCGAGTGGATGGGCCCGCTCTACATGTTTCACGGCGCAAGTGTCGACTGCATCGACAAGCACCAGCCCAACACCCCCGAACGCCGCCGCGCATATGAATGCGACATCACATACGGTACAAACAACGAATTCGGCTTCGACTACCTTCGCGACAACATGGCGATGGTGCCC